>CADAEZ010000025.1 GCA_902787145.1 uncultured Ruminococcus sp. | reverse complement strand
CAAAAGCGCTTCGATGACGGCTCACCCTGTAAGGAGTACCGGGCTTACGATAGGAGTTCCCCAGACCTTTGAGTATTACCGCCGTATGCAGGACAGAATCACAAATTTTATCGTGGACAATTCCAACATCTCGCGCGAGGATTATACCGGGTTGATTATGAACACAGGAGAGCTTGTAATGGATATCGGCACAATCCTCGACGGTCAAAAGGCTGTGGACGCCGGACTGATTGATAAAGTCGGAACACTGAAAGAAGCAGTGGATTGTCTGTATGATATGATTGACAAGTAGTGTTAATCCCTGTGTTGTTTCTACGGATATAATAAAAAAGAGGTATGCGATTGATTTTGTTGAATGTAAAGTCAGTCGTACACCTCTTTGTTTTTTGTTATTGTCTTGATATCACATGCATATATGAGCTCAAGTGTGATTACATACTCTCCGGACACTCGATATTAAACATTTCGAGGACGTTTTTGATTACCGTCTTGACCGCCGAGCAAAGTGAGAGTCTCGCCTGCATAAGGCTTTCATCGTCGCATTTTACGCGGCAGGAGTTGTAGAACTTGTGGAACAGCGTCGCGGTCTGGGTTACGTATCTCGTAATCTTGGTCGGGTCATAATCCGCGGCAGCCGATACAATCTCGTCCGAGAACTGAGCTATGTGGTTGATAAGCTCCTTCTCTTCCGGTTGTGTGAGCAGTCCGAGCTCCTCAGCGGAGCATTTTCTCGGTTCGATACCGTCCTTTTTAATCGCTTTCAGAATGCTGCAAATCCTGGCGTGCGCGTACTGAACGTAGTACACGGGATTCTGGCTGTCCTGCTGAACGGCAATATCGAGGTCAAAGTCCATCTGGGTGTTGGCTTCTCTGGTGTTAAAGAGGAATCGGGCGCTGTCTACCGGAACCTCTTCAAGCAGGTCGCCCAGCTGGATCGCCTTTCCGGTACGCTTGCTCATTTTTACAACCTGACCGCCCGATACGAGCTTAACAAGCTGCATAAGCACAACCCTGAACTCGTCGGGATTATAGCCGATTGCTTCCATAGCGCCCTTCATACGCATAACATGACCGTGGTGGTCGGCTCCCCATATGTCTATAAGTGTCTCAAAGCCTCTGTCAAATTTATTCTTGTGATAGGCGATATCGGCGGTAAAGTAGGTGGGGTTGCCGTTTTGCCTGATCAGTACGTCATCTTTAAGCTCCAGCTTGTCGATGTAATCCTGTGTTTTGCCCTCTTTAAGCAAAAGTGCGGTGCAGACTTCCTTATTCTTATACCATACGGCGCCTTCCTTTTCATATGTCAGGCCCTTGTCGGTAAGTAAGTCGACTACCTTTTTTACCTCGCCGGATTTGTGAAGCTCGGACTCAAAGAACCATTTGTCATAGTGGATTTTGTATTTTGCCATATCGCTCTGCATTTTGGCGATATTCTTAGGCAGGGCATAGTCCACAAGTGTCTTTTTGCGTATTTCGCTGTCTGCGTCAACAAGTTTGTCTCCGAATTCGTCAGCGTACGCACGGGCATGCTCGGTTATGTCGCCTCCCTGATATCCGTCTTCGGGGAAGATAATATCGTCTTTGTAAATCTGTAAATACCTCGCCTCCAGCGAACAGGCGAATTTCTCAATCTGATTGCCCGCGTCATTTACGTAAAATTCTCTATAAGAATTATAACCGGCCTTTTGCAGTACCGCGGCGAGGCAGTCTCCGAGAGCGCCGCCCCTGGCGTTACCCATATGCATAGGTCCTGTGGGGTTGGCGGATACAAATTCGACCATAACCTTTTTGCCTTTGCCGTAGTCCGACGAGCCGTATGCTTCACCCTCGCTCTCGACATCCTGAATCACCGAGGCGTAGAAGTCTTTGGAGTAAAAGAAGTTTATAAATCCCGGACCCGCAGTCTCACATTTTTCGAAGAAGGTTGAGTCAAGCTCGATATTGCCGGTGATGGCTTGGGCTATCTTTACGGGAGCGGTGCGAAAAACTCTCGCTCCGGCCATAGCCGCGTTGGTGGCGAGGTCGCCGTTGCTCCTGTCAGCGGGAGTCTCGATGATAAAATCGGGAAGCTGCGCCTCGATAAGCTCGCCGTTTGACTGCGCCTTTTTAATCGCGTTTATAATAGCTTGCTTAAGCTGTGATTTTGCTGTATTCAATGTGTTTGACATATGTTACCTTCCTTACTTTTCTTCTACGCTTATAAAGAATTCGTTTTTCGACATAAACTCATTGTTAAAATCGAGCGAGTATTTTACGTGCAGGTTTCCGCCCTTGTCGGTCAGGTTATTGTTGATTTGCTCAGCCGAAATACCTATCATCAGGTCGCCCATAACAGTGCGGTACAGGCATTGGTGACGCTTGCCCTTTTCGATAATAAGGCGCGTCTGTTTGCTGCCGTTACGGATTATTGTCACACGGTTGTCGTCCTCGACCTTTACTAGGTTTTTTGATGATACGGAGGGGTTATCCTCATCGTATTCTCTGTAGCCTATGTATTTGTGGTTAGGCTTTACCATATAACTGCCGATGGTTTGCAGCTCGATTTTGTCCTGCTCGCCGTCGACCTCCTGAATTCCGGTTACCGAAATCAGGTAATTATCCCTGTTGTTCTCCATAAAATTACCTCTGTATCAGTACAGTTCAATATTAATCTGTTCGACCGTGTGTTCAACATTCTCGCCGAGGAATACCCTCGCGACATTTTCGAATCCGTCCGGTGTGTCGGATACAAAAAACTCGCTTTTTCCCGGTTTATCGCTGTCCGTCAGCAGGTCGCTTTCCCTAAGAATCTTGGCGGCGTATACAGCCGTCTCTCTGCCGCTGTCGATAAGGCTTACCTTTTCTCCCACAACAGCGGAAATCGCGCTCTTGATAATCGGGTAATGAGTACATCCGAGTATGATTGTGTCTACTCCGGTCTTCATAACGGGCTTTAGGTATCTCTCGATAGTCAGCCTTGTGATAGGGTCGTCCCTGTCGATAAATCCGCTTTCTACAAGCGGCACAAACAGCGGACAATCCTGCTCGACAACCTCTATTTTGTCGTCAAAGCTGTGGATCAGATCCCTGTAGCTGTGGCTGTTTATCGTAGCGCTGGTACCGATTACTCCTACCTTTTTATTTTTCGTAACCCTTGCTGCCTCAAAGCAGGTAGGCGATACAACTCCGGTATAGGGAACAGGCAGGTCGTGCTTGAGGTTTGACGCTACCGAGCTCACGGTTCCGCAGGCGGCTATTATCATTTTAACATTATGCTTTAAAAGAAATTTAGTGTCCTGAGCGGCATATCGCTTAATTGTGGCGTTCGAGCGTGTACCGTACGGCACACGTCCCGTATCTCCGAAATAAACGATATCCTCGTTTGGGAGAATCCTTCTCAGCTGCCTGACAGCAGTCAAACCGCCGAGCCCTGAGTCAAACACTCCTATGGGAGCTTTATTCATAGACATCTCTCCGTAAAATAACAATTTTATTCAATAAATAATAATAGCATATTTTGTCTTATCTTTCAAGAAAAATATTCATTATATTCTAACCCATATTGTTTCTCAAATGTTTAACAAAAAAACTTGACTAAATATGTCTTTTTTAATATAATAAATAGGTAATATTTTAGTAAGAGGTGAGTCCGATAGGAGTTTATGAGGAACTTCAGGCCCGCGGTCTTATCGCTCAGGTAACTGACGAGGAAGAAATCCGCGAGCTGGTTAATAACGGAAAAGCAATTTTTTACATAGGATTTGACCCGACAGCGGACAGTCTGCACGTTGGTCATTTTATGGCGCTTTGCCTGATGAAAAGACTTCAGATGGCGGGCAACAAGCCAATCGCTCTCGTAGGCGGCGGCACAGGATATATAGGTGACCCGTCAGGCAGATCCGATATGCGTTCAATGCTGACGCCTGAGACAATCGAGCATAACTGCGAGAGATTCAAGGAGCAGATGAGCAAGTTTATCGACTTCTCGGACGGCAAGGCTATTATGGTCAACAACGCCGACTGGCTGCTCGACCTTAACTATATAGATTTCCTGCGTGAGGTAGGCGCGTGCTTCAGCGTCAACCGTATGCTTACCGCCGAGTGCTATAAGCAGCGTATGGAAAAAGGTCTCAGCTTCCTTGAGTTCAACTATATGATAATGCAGAGCTACGACTTCTACAGCCTGTTCCAAAAGTACGGCTGTAATATGCAGTTTGGCGGCGACGACCAGTGGAGTAATATGCTCGGAGGAACCGAGCTTATCCGCCGCAAGCTCGGCAAGGACGCTTACGCTATGACAATAACCCTCTTGCTTAATTCCGAGGGTAAGAAAATGGGTAAGACCCAGAGCGGGGCAGTATGGCTTGATCCCGAAAAGACCAGCCCCTATGAGTTCTACCAGTATTGGAGGAATGTTGCCGACGCCGACGTTCTTAAGTGCATCAGGATGCTTACCTTCCTGCCGCTTGAGGAAATCGACAAGATGGACAGCTGGCAGGGCGCTCAGCTCAACACGGCAAAGGAGATTCTCGCATTTGAGCTTACAAAGCTCGTCCACGGCGAGGAGGAGGCTCAGAAGGCTCAGGAAGCCGCAAGAGCGCTTTTCGGAGCCGGAACAAATACCGACAATATGCCGAGTACAGAGCTTTCGCAGTCCGACCTTACCGACGAGTTTTCGGTGCTCGACCTGCTCACAAAATGCTCGCTGATTCCTTCGCGTAAAGAAGGCAGACGTCTTATTCAGCAGGGCGGAGTTTCTATCGACGGCAAAAAGGTCGAGGATCCTTTCGAGAAGATCACCGCCGAGATGTTTGCGGAAAACGGTTATGTCGTTATAAAAAAGGGTAAAAAAGTCTATCACAAGGCTATATTAAATTAAATCAGATATTGGGGTCTGTCACCAAGGACGATTTTAGTGTGAGAGTTCACACTAATCAGATTATATTGCCCGCTCTGTTTACCGCAAGCGGTAACGAGCGATGGCTTAATGCCGTTTACGCCTTATCTGCCCGCGATAAGGTTGTAAGGCGAACTTTAATATCTATTTGTGGGCAGAAAGGTTATGGAAATTAAAATGAAAAAGTTTTTCGGAGAGTTTAAGGAGTTCATAATGCGCGGTAATGTTATGGATCTCGCTGTTGCCGTTATCATCGGCGGAGCGTTCCAGAGCATTGTATCATCGCTTTGCGACGACGTCATCACTCCTTTGATTCAGCTCATCATCAGTAAGGCAATCGGTGTTGATTCAATCGACGAGATGACCAAGGTGCTTAACGTGGGCACAATCCAGTTCGGCCACTTTATCTCGGCAATTATCAACTTCATTATTATGGCGTTCATCATCTTTATCCTTGTTAAGATTGTGAACAAGGCTATGGCAATCGGCAAGAAGAAGGAAGAAGAAGAGGAAGAAGCTACTACAAAGATTTGTCCTCACTGTAAATCCGAAATCAATATCGAAGCCACAAAGTGCCCGTTCTGTACATCCGATATCGAAGAATAATCAGAGTATCTTTTGTCCCGCGTGTCCAAACGAGCGCGGGACATTTTGTCATATGGCAGGAGATTTCAATAAATTGTATAATCATCGCTATGCTATATGCAATAACATATGCGCATAAACGAGAGATGACTATTTGAAAGGTGTTTTTAATGAGCCGCTTTTTTAAAAGGTTAGTTTGCGCCGTTATAATATCGGCGTTTGTCTTTACCTTGCTGTCGATACCCGCCTACGCCGAGACCGGCGACTGCGTAGAAGGCGAGTATATCGAGGGTGAGGTTGTTGTCAAGCTGAAAAACAGCGCCGACAATGATTATCTCAACACAAAGAAAGCTGCGTCGGTCTACGGAAAAAGCCTCAGTATCGAGTCAAAGTCCGACTTGGGTGACGATTTGAGGTTCGTAACCCTTAAAAGCTCACGAAAAACCACTCTCCAGCTTATGAGTTCGCTTAAAAATGATGAGAATATCGAGTGCGTAATGCCCAATTCGATCAAGCACGCATGCTCGCTGTCCGACGATAAATACTCGGACTATCAGTGGGCGCTGCAAAATAACGGCCAGTTCGGCGGCACAAAGGGCTATGACATAGCTCCCTCACAGCTGTGGAACAGCGCCGCGTCCGACAAATCCGAAAAGGTCGTGGCTGTAATCGACAGCGGAATCGACCTCGAACACGAGGATTTAAAAGACAGCTTGTGGACAAATCCCTATCCCGATCAGCTTATGGGCGAACACGGATATGATTTTACAAGGACTGTGCCCAGCCGTGAACCCGTTGACGACGATGGACACGGAACCCATATCTCGGGTATAATCGCCGCATCGTCAAATAACCAAAAAGGCGTACGCGGAGTTGCTCAGCCCAATGTCAAGATTATGTCGCTTAAAGCAAGCACAGACGGCAATTTCTCAACAAGTCACGAGATAAAGGCGTTTGAATACATCGAAAAGGCGATTAAGCTCGGCGTAAATGTCGTAGCGGTAAACTGCTCCTACGGCGGCGAGAGCAATATTACCGAAAAGGAATTTTACGACGATATTTTTGACAAGCTCGGCTCGCTCGGAGCAGTGACCTGCGTCGCCTCAGGCAATGAGTACGCCGATCTGGACGACCACAAAAACGGATTATATCTGCTTCCCGCGTGTACCGACAGCAAGTACGCGATAACGGTTGCCGGAGTTGACGAGAAGAACGATATCGCCTCATTCTCCAACACAAGCAGTAAATATGTTGATATCGCTGCTCCCGGCACAAACATCCTCTCGACCGTGTCCTACAACAGCTTTAATCCCTCGATTTACGACACGGAGCAGCTTGACAATACCACAGACCTGTTTTTGGACTTTAACAACGAAAGCGCTCAGGATGTCGGACAATATGTATACACCTACGGAGAAACAGGCGGTGTAAACCTCAAAATCAGCGACGATTTTGCGGGACTTTCGGGTCACGCGTTGTCGTTTACTCCTCAAAGAATCGGCGATATGTACTGCGTCGAGATTCCGTATACAAGGAGTAACGGTAACTACAACTACAAAATCAGCTTTATGGCTAAGCTTCTTGAGGACTGCGACTGCTTTTTCGCGGATGTTCCCGTTGATTACGACGTGTTCGATAATTTTGATGAAATTGAGGATATGGATCTCTATTTCGGTACCTACGGCTCCAATTCCTGGGATCACTATGAGTTTGATATGGGCCCGTCCTATTCTTATTATACAAAGGCCGTGGAGCGCAAGCTTGTATTCCTGATTTATCAGTCATCAAGCGAGTTTTTGCTCGACGACATCGGAATCAGCTTCGAAAACCCAAATCCGGAGAACTTCGGAAAATATGATTTTATGAAGGGTACATCAATGTCTGTGCCGTATGTCACCGGCGCGGTAGCCCTGATAAAAAGCGCGTATGACGTTTCTGCCGCCGATACGATTAAATTTATAAAGGATTCAGCGCTTAAGCTCGATGGTCTGAAAGAATATGTAGAGGACGGCTCTGTGCTTAACCTCGGAAACGCCTCAACTCTGCTAAAGGAGTACAAGGCGAAGATGGATAAGGAGAAGCAGGATAAAGCGAAGCAGTCTGTCGCTAAAACATCTCTTTCTTTGCCCTCGTATTCCAAAAAGCTGTACGTTGGCAAAAAGTATACCGTAAAGCCCGCTGTAAAGAACCAAAAGGGAGCGGTATCATATAAAAGCTTAAACCCCAAAGTCGTCTCTGTCAGCTCAAAGGGAGTTGTAAAAGCGCTTAAAAAGGGAAAGGCAACTATAACCGTCACAAATAACGGGGTAAAAAAGACGCTCTCGATAACGGTAAAAAATCCGAAGCTAAACAAGAAAAAGCTCACATTGAAAAAGGGTAAAAGCTTTAAACTCAAAATCAAGGGTAAAACCGGCAAGGCTAAGTATAAATCACTCAACAAAAAGATAGTAAAAATCAGCGGTTCCGGAAAGCTAAAAGCCCTCAAAAAGGGTACGGCAGTGATAAAAGTAGTCACAAACGGAAAGGTTAAGCTGAAGTGTAAGGTAAAAGTTTCATAGTTAAAAGCAGGGGATGTCGCGTTAACCGACATCCCTTTTAGTTTAATGTCTATCAAAACTCACAATAAACTATTGCATTTTCTTTAGCTGTTTGTTACAATAATAATGAGCATTATAGCGAATAAATGGGGTGTTTTAATGAAAAAACTCAGTCTTAGATTCGTCAGCGTGTTATGCGCTCTCATAATCTGTCTGACGGTTGTATTTTCGGCTGTGCCTGACGCATTTGCCGCCGTAGTGTATCTGCGCGGTACGTTCAACGGCTGGGAGACCGGAGACGATTATGTTATGACCGCCGACGCAAACAACCACTATGTTATAACAATTCACCTTAACAAGGGCTCCTACAGATATAAAGCGGCTACCGCCGACTGGAGCACTTTTCAGGCTCCCGTAGATGGCGACGAGACGCTCAATCTTGAAAAAGACTGCGACGTTACCTTCGCGGCTGATAAAGCAAGTAATACTATCCAGGCTTTTCCGCATTCAACTCTTGAAAACGGGATCAACAAGGTAGCTTTGAAGTCCAAATGGATGGAGCACAGCGACCTTATTTTAGTAGAGAAAAGCGGAAAGCTCAGCTACCAGAGCGCAAAGTCCTCCTATCCCGACCTTGCATACTGGAATATAATCTCCGATGGCAGCGGAGCCTATTATCTGCAAAACAACTCAACCAAGCATTATGCGGCTCTAAGCGGCAAGGAGATTGTCCTCGGCGAATCCAAGGACGGCAACACAAGCTGGAAGGTCGACACCTCCACAGGCGCGGCGCGTTTTATCAGCGCGTCAAACGACAAGGCGATAATAAACATCGAAAACCTCAGCGGCAACGCTGAGGCAGGGGATGTGCCGATGTATTATACAAGCGCCCAGTGGGGATTTGAGTTCAGCTCCTATGATTATGCGCTAAAGCCCGATAAGGTAGTTGACACAGGCTTCAACGCCTACGCCGATTCCGCGACATCCATAACCTCCTATGCTTCCGGTTCGGCGAAAAAGTGGACCCAGTCCAAGAACCTGTCATCCTATCCTGTGTTCAAGGCGGCGAACTCGCCTCTCGCGGCGGCAGTGTATAATCTTTCGCTCGAAGAAGCGGTCAAAAGTATTAATACCGACTCCTACGGCGAGGTGTTCTACACGGGTACAGCGTGGCAAAAGGTATGGACACGTGACACCGCGTTGTCCAATCTGTATTCGCTCGCGTGGGTATTTCCGCAAATAAGCTATAACTGTGAGCGCGAGAAGGTAAAGACCGGCGGAGGAGTTTCTGTGTTTGAGCAGGATACCGGCACGGGCGGCTCGTACCCTGTTTCAACCGATAAGATAATCACAATGCTGTCAGTATGGGAGACCTATCTCGCAGACGGCAACAAAGAGCACTTAAGCTATTTCTACGACATTTGCAACAATACTATTATGCAGGATATGAACGTTGCTTATGACAACGACGCCGGACTTTTCCGCGGCGAAACCTGCGGTCTCGACTGGCGTGACCAAACTTATCCCGACTGGACAAGCGAGACATATGACAGCGGACTCAGCACCATAGCCGAGAGCAAAACCGCCTCCGTAAACGCGATCTACTGCCGTGTGCTGGAGATTATGAGCAAGGCGGCAAAGATCCTTGGCAAGGGAGAAAAAGCCGAGCAGGCGTGGGCTAAAATGGCACAGGACTTAAGCGCGAAGATTAAGGACAGACTCTGGAACAAAAACCTCGGACTCTATTCTTCCTGGGAATATCCCGAATTTATGGGCAGCGCGCTCGCCGAAAAAGCCGATGTACTCGGCAACGGCTTTGCGCTCTGGTTCGATATCGGTACGGATTCTCAGCTCAAGGATATAGCCGAAAACTATCCTCTCGTACCCTACGGAGCCGATACGGTTTATCCGCAAAAGCAGGGTAAGCTGAAAAACGCCAACAAGATTTATCACAACTTCGGTATTTGGCCGGGCTGGGATTCTATCCTTATGGTCGGAGCCGGTTATCACAACAACAAGGCTCTCGCAGAGGAGATTTTCAACTCAAATGTTCACGGCGCGGCTACATCCCTCACTAATAAAGAAGTTATCAACTACCGCACCGGCGAGGGCGTCGAGTCCGACCAGCAGCTGTGGTCAATCGCCGGTACCCTCGCGGGTTACTACCGTGTTATGTTCGGTATGAATTATGACGAGGACGGTATAACATTTAATCCTTATATCCCAAGCTGGATGAAGGGCCCGTTTGAGCTGTCAAACTTCAAATACAGAAACGCAACCCTAAAAATCAACCTCTCCGGCGAAGGCGACAAGGTCAAGTCGTTCAAGGTGGACGGAGCGGCAAAGGATATCGCGTCCTATGTATTCCCGAATGATTCAAAGGGCAGCCACACAATCGACATAGCAATGGAGAAAAGTTCGACAGATTATAAGATTAACAAATCCGAAAAGAACCTTGTAGTATGTCCCGAAATGCCGTCTATGAACTACTCGAACGGCAAACTCACCTGGACGCAGAAGAGCGGACTGAAGTACAAGCTATGGACAGGCAAAGAGTATAAGGACGTCAGCGGCGGCAGCTATACGGTAGACAAGAGCGTTTACGGTTGCTACAGCCTTATGGCGGTATCCGCGGACGGAGTATGTTCGGAGCTGAGCAAGCCTATTGTGGTCAGCCCAACGCGTATAAAAGTCGAGGCGGAAAACGGCTCTGTGTCAAACAGCAGTCTTATATCTAACGGATATGTAATCGACAAGCGTTCCAAAAGCGCCAATCTGACGCTTACGGTTACTGTCTCCAAAAAGGGAAAGTATCTGTTAAGCGGAATCTATAACAATTCCGGCGACGCTACCTCCGGTATAAGCTGCGGAATCCGCTCTGTATATGTTGACGGTGCGGACAAGGGCTCGCTCATATTCCCTGAGGTCAGCAGCTCCAAGAAGAATCAGACCGGCACACACCTCACACTCAACCTCGACAAAGGCAAGCATACGGTCAAGATTTTCTACGACACAGCTAACTGGTATGACAGAAATATGAGTATCAACAAGAACGACGTCGAGTATAACTACTTCAATTTTGATTATGTGGAAAGCGGCGAAACAGTCGAGCCTACCACTGCCGAAACTACCGTACCTACCGAGAGTACAACAACTCCGACCGACACTGAAACAACCGAGCCGACGGATACCGGATCCGGCAAAAAGCTTATCTACGGCGACGCCGATCTCAGCGGTCTTGTAAACATCAAGGACGCTACCCTTATCCAGAAGCACGCCGCTTTGATTGAAATACTTTCAGGCGACAGCCTCAAGGTTTCCGACGTAGACAACAACGGCTCCGTTAACGTTAAGGACGCAACCTGTATCCAAAAATTCCTGGCCTCGCTCAATGACTACGGCAGGACTAATCAGATAGTATGATTAAAGACTTAGTACACGACCCGATGTTTTTGGGAATAAAATCAAACCCTGCCGCAAAGGAGGACATCCTCGTCGGTCAGGACTTGGCGGATACGCTCATAGCGCACAGGGAAACCTGCGTCGGTATGGCGGCAAATATGATAGGCGTGACAAAATGCGTTATCGCGTTTTTCGACAACGGCAGATGTGTTGTGATGTATAATCCCGAAATTGTTCAAAAATCCGGAGAGTTTCACACAGAGGAGAGCTGTCTTTCGCTGCTCGGAGGACCGAGACCGGTCACTCGCTATAAAAATATACGGGTAAAGTTTCAGGATAAAACCTTTGTATGGAAAACGTCGAGCTTTACAGGATTTACCGCGCAGATTATCCAGCACGAAATCGACCATTGCAACGGGATTTTGATATAAAAAACACGTAAATACAAAACGACTGACTTACTTTTGTAAGTCAGTCGTTTTTTCTAAATTGGAATATTAATTACAAACCTTACCCGTGTTACCGTAATCGCTCATCTTGGCGATATACTTCTGGATACAGGTAGCGTCCTTAACGTTAACGGAGCCGTTGTTGTCAACGTCGGAAACCTTGAGGCTGTCGCCTGTAAGTGTTTCGATCAAAGCGGCGTGCTTCTGGATAAGGGTAGCGTCCTTGATGTTTACGGAGTTGTTGAGGTCGGTATCACCGAAGAGAAGATTCTTCTGCGGCTCAGTCGTAGGAGCTGTTGTATCAGCCTCGGTCGTCGGCTGAGTCGTAGCCTCGGTCGGTCTTACGGGAGTGTATACCTCAAATACGTTGCCGGCCTTAAAGATTTTTGTCTTACCCTCAAGCGGAAGTCCGGGTTCTTTATGAGCCGGATAACGTGTTGTGGATTCCTCCTTTTCGGTCTCGGTAAAGATTATCGAGCCGGTGGAGAAGTCTTCGGGAACCTCAAGCACATAGTAGCCTGTGGCGCTGTCCTTTGTCATTGCCTGACCGGGCCACTTGGCGTTGCTCTCAGTGCCCGAATAGATGTACGCGTACACCTTAGACCATTTATATGTCGAATTATCGAAGTACACTTTCTGCTTTTTGTTCGGATCCTCCTTGGTATAGGAGAATGTGGCGACAGAGCTCCACTCATTGCCGTCGGTAGCCTTTACGCTGACCTTTGTAACGGTGTCATAATCCGCGC
Organism: uncultured Ruminococcus sp.; assembly: GCA_902787145.1. Classification (GTDB taxonomy): domain Bacteria; phylum Bacillota; class Clostridia; order Oscillospirales; family Acutalibacteraceae; genus Ruminococcoides. The sequence goes on along the minus strand of CADAEZ010000025.1, from coordinate 7,162 downwards.
CCTTGCCGATAGTGATAACCTGGCCGTTCTTGAATTCTGTAAATTCACCGCCGTCAATTGAGTACTGACCCGATGTGGCGTTCTCAAAGTTCAGCGTAACCTTCATTGTCTCTGTATTGTAAGATGTCGAGGCTGTTGCGTAAGCCGAAGGTCCGGCGGGCTCTTCGTTGTAGAATACCGCGATTCCCGTGCTGCCGACTGTGCCGCTGATTGTGGTGCTTGTAACAGTAAACTTGTTGCCGGAAACCAAATCGGTGTATGTTCCCGCTCTGACGAGACCGTCTGCGTTTGGAACAGTCTTTTTGCCGCCTGAGCCGTTTGCCGTAGCGATTACAGCTCCGCCGTCACGACATACTACGTCGCATCCGTCGCCGGTGGTGTAGCTCTCACGTCTGCCGACGAGAGCGTTCTTAAAGTGGTTGACCGCCGCGACTTCCTTGGATTTAAAGTGAGTGCTGCCCTTGTTGCCGGCGTAGATATCTTCTCTGTTTTTAGATCCCGGCCTGGAGAGGTATAGTCCCTGCGCGTCCGACCTGCAGGCAAGTATCGCGTAGGAGCGGTCGATTATGTTCTGGTCAAGGTTCTTTGTCCAGCCGCCGTCGTTGGGATCGTTGGAGTATGTATCGTGGCTCTCGCCCCAGTAGATGAGCTTGGCGCCGTCGACGCCCTTAAGCTTCCAGTGACCGGCGTTAGCCGCAACCTTTTTGTCTCTCATTCCGCCCGTGAGCTCGCCGCTGTAGTTACAGTCGTTTACGCTGACATATTTGGTGTATTCCTTTAACACATCAGCTTCCTTTCCGCCGGGGCTGTCGAGGATTTCTCCGTATGCCCAAAGGCCTACATCCTTTACCATCTTAAAGAAGTTGTCGCCCTCGGCAGGTGTGGCGATATGCTTCGCCGCGTCAAATCGGAATCCCGAAACACCAATGCTCTTGAGGTCGTTCAGGTATTTTTTGACAACGCCCTGTACGTAGCTGTCCTCGGTCTTAAGATCGGCGTAATCGCCGATATTGCACTGAGTCAGCTGAGTACGGTCTTTCCAATTTGTACATTTGCCTTTGTTGTGCCAATATCTTGAGTCTTTAAGGTCGCTTTGGATCTTACCGTGGTCGCCTGTGAGGTGATTGGCAACGATGTCGACGATAACCTTGATGCCGTACTTTTTGGCTTCGGTACAAAGCGACTGAAGTTCGTTTCTGCCTCCCAGGTTGCTGGAGCCTATATAGAATCCTATGGGCTGATACAGCCAGTACCACTTGCCGTTTGTATCGGGCTGCTGAGCCGGTGATGTCTGTACCGCGGTAAAGCCTGCTTCGGCTATGCTCTTGAGCTCAGCCTTTATGTCGCTGTACTTCCAGTTAAAGCACTGTAGGATGTTTCCGTCCTGAATGTTCTTCGGCAGTCCGTAGTCGGCGGATGTAGTCTTTGCCGATGTGTCCGCTGCGGCGGTATTTACCGCGCCGTATACGGAGCAGGAGATTAGTATGCATATACACAGCACTAATCCCGTAATCCTATTTCTCATTTTTTCTCAACTCCTAAATCAAAAAGGTACTAATAATAGTACAATTCAAAACTTACCCTATTATTGTACCAAAACCCCGGAACAAATTCAATTTGCTTATTGCACAATACAAAAGATAATAGTGCTATTCTTCTGTATAATTCGCTCACACTGTATGGGTTCCGGGACAGTCGGATGTTAAAGACTTAAAGCCTCGCAAAAATAAACTTAAATCATAAAACGCGTTTGTCGTATAAATCACAAAATGTAAAACACAGGATTATATTAAGTTAGCTTATGGACAAGCGGTTATATTTTTGGTATTATTATTCTGTAAAATTACTCATGGAGTTGATACAATGAAAAAGCATTTACATCAAATCCTTTTATCAGTGTTTCTATGCGTGTTAATGCTGTTCTCAGTTATACCGGTATCATACGCTGAAGCGGATAAAAGCGATTCCCGGAAACTTAAGGAAGGTACCTACGCGGAGAACGAGGTCGTCGTTATGTTCAGGGATAACGCGGTCAAAAGGAGTAGTTCAAGTCTTAAATCCGCGCGGAAGATGAAGAATATCGGTGACGATTTCGGTACCGGACTGAAAACCACCGGTGAGCAGTTGCTCGCCGCCGGTAACGCGAAGTCTGAGGTAGATATGATCTCCGACAGTCTGGGCAGTGATTTTAGAATCGAGGATTCCATAAGCTGCGGCGGATATACTACCGTTCTCGTGTCGTCCGAGGTATTGGATACAAAGACTATGATAGAAAAACTATCCTCAGACAGCAGGGTTGAAGCCGTTGAAGCAAACGGCTATCTCGCCCCGAACAGCGCGGACAATACATACGCGCTCAACGACGAGCTCAGCAGCTATCTGTATTCGCTTCACAAGCCGACCGATAATAATACAGACGGCGATAACGTCAGCTCCCGCGGATATGACCCCGAGACCGCGGGATCGATGAACATTGAGACGGTCAATAAAAAGCTCACGGGCAAAGAGGATGAGGTTGTTGTAGCGGTTATTGACTCGGGAATTAACGAGAATCACGAGGATTTGAAAAACGTTCTCTGGACTAACCCCGGCGATATCGGACTTGTCGGCGAGCACGGATTTAATGTCACGACAGGAAGATCAAAAATTACCGATACGGTTGGTCACGGAACTCATTGTTCGGGCATTATCGCGGCTCAGGTTAACAATAAAAAGGGTGTAGCCGGCGCGGCCGCGAAGGCTAAGGTTAAGATAATGATGCTGTGCCTCGAGAACAACGAGGATGTCACTCCGTCTGTATATTCATATATTGGCGCGTTCAACTATGTTCTTAAGGCGAAACAGCGCGGTGTTAATGTTGTAGCTACAAGCAACTCTTGGGGAAACTCAAATAACAAGAGCACAGTAATTGATAAACTATTTGATTCCTTGGGAAAGGAGGGAGTAGTAAGCTTTGTCGCCGCGGGAAATCTCAGCACGGATATTGACAAAAACCCCGACTTTCCGACCTGCTCCGAGTCGCAGTATGAGGTTACTGTCGGTATGATGGGGATTTCAGGCGCTCCTTCGGGTATTTCAAACTTCGGAAAGAGTACGGTCGATTTGTACGCTCCCGGTATGAATATCCTGTCAACCGTGGGTTATCCGTGCTATTTTCCTAATATTTATGATGAGAAAAAGCGTAACGCCACCACCGAGTACTACGGTGTGTTTACGCCTGATACAAAGATTGAGAATAATTCCGCTGTTCCCGAAACTGTAGGCTGCGACGACAGCGTCAAGCCCTTCGGCGCGTCTGTATTCCACGTTAACACCTCTGACGGTGAAAAGTCGAATGCCGAATGCGAGCTCTCTATTGCCCGTGACAGATGTTTTACCGCGTCGGAGAATCCCGCGTCCCTCAAGGTAACGATTCATAACGCTAGTCCCGGCGAGGAATACTACCTGTATTTCCCGTATGAGAAGAATCCCGAAACCATGGGAGAAGGGGACACTAAGTTTTCGATTTATGCTATGTACGGCTACGAGGGCGGAAATGCCTCCGCGGCTATCAACGGCGGAGATGTTCTGGTTGAGGAGGACGGAACCTGCTCCCTTATGAACGGCGGCGATAACGCCGGAGATATTTCAAAGTATACTGTCGGTAAAGATATACATTTCAACAACATTCCGGCGTATTCTGAGACTCTAATCGCTCCGTATGACGAACTCGACGGTAGAAAGACAGGCTTGGGAATAGAAGTATGCATTGAGAATATGGATGAGAACGAGGAGGTTCGCGACGTCAGTTTCTATATCGACTCAATCGGTATCTCGAAACCGGGAGCGGAGATTTCCGCTGATGATTCCTACGAGGTAATGACAGGCACATCTATGGCGTGTCCCTCCGCGGCGGGAGCGTACGCCCTTATTGCCGCGGCTAATCCGAGGGAGAACGGCGAGACAGGAGCTCACTACGCCGAAAGACTCCGCGCAAAGCTTTTCTCCTGCGTTAAGCCTGACGACAGATATAAGGATCTCTGCTCAACAGGCGGATATTTGGATTTGAGCCTGATAGACGACGACAGACCTGCCGTCACCGACGCGGTCTGTGATCTGGATAAAGGAACTATAACCCTCAAGGGTACCGGCTTCAAGCCCTCATACACCTTGACCTGCCGCAATCTCGCGGAAGGAAAGGGCGAAGCCTTTACTCTTCCTAAGGGCAATATGACGGCAACGTTTAACGGTAACGAAATAACTATCAATAACGCTAAGGAACTCTTCGGAACCTTTACCGAGTTTACCGTTTCCGATGACAGCGGAGCTCTCGCTATGGGTAGCTTCTTCCTGACAAAAGGTCAGAATAAACTTAAACTTGTTTATCAAAAGACGTTTGATGATGCATCAAATCAGTTGGACAAACCTTTCTATCATCTTATCACTGATTCAAACGGCGAAAATCTCTACGGTTATAATATTAATACAGGCGTTGTGATGCGTTTTGACGGTTCTCAGTTCAACGCGATAGACAGCACGTCGATAAAAAGCTCGGGCTTTAAGTATTTTTCGGAGCAGGGTTGCGACGAGTTCGATTATTATAACTTAACAAAGCTTGAATTAATAAATCTTCAGCAGCCGATGTGTATGAACGATACTCTGTATCAGATTGTAAAAGCAGTACGTTCGCCGTATAAGGACTGCGACGAGGAGTTGTGTACATCAGATTATTATATAGCGGAGTTGCGCTACACAGAGAGCAGTCCGTCGTGGCTGTTCAAGCCGTTAAACGCCTATGACGGCTTCGAGGAGGATTTTCTTGAATACAACGTATACAATGCTGCCGCGGACGGATTTATCTATTTTATTACGATGTCGGATGACGCGGAGAAGGATCCTCCGGTCTACAGCTATAATGTTTCTACGGGAGAGTGGAAACGGCTCGGCAAATTCCCATCTTATCTGATCTCGCCCGTTATTACCGAAAAGGACGATTGTGTTTATATAAGCTTCGGATACCGCGATTTAGGCGAAGATGTACCAAAGACGCAGTGGATATCAAGGGAGGTTTACCGCCTTAAAGACGGCAATTGGAAGAAGCTCTCCGATATGCCCGCGTTTGTCGGAAAATTTGATGAAATGGGCGGTGAGCCGAATATGAACGGTTGCTGCGCCGCTGTCAAAAACGGTATTGTATTTCTCGAAACCTCAGTTGACGGAATGGGAAATGTCTTCCTTTATAATACAGATACCGAAAAGTGCGAGCCGCTGTATTATACCATAAACGACTACAAGGCGGATTGTTTAAGAATGAGGTCGGCTGTTGAGACAAGGGACGGTATTTATTTGATAGCCGATTGTAATGACACATCTTATAACGCGCTTGAAATGTATCTTTTGCCCTCAGACAGCGGAGCGTATGAGACCGGCTTTAATCCGAAAGTTCCCGACAAGCCCGGTATTCCGGCAAAGACCCCGAAGCTCAGTAAAACCTCGGTAAACCTGAAAGCAGGCAAGACCGCCGGCTTAAAGGTGTCTGACGGCAGCGTCGCGGGCTGGTACAGCTCAAACACCAAGGTTGCCACAGTTAAAAACGGCAGAATTACTGCGCTTAAAAAGGGCGCGGCAACCGTTTGTGCCAATCTTACGGACGGCAAATACCTGGCCTGTAGAGTAAAGGTGACGACCTCGCCTAAGCTCAGCAAGAAAAGTATCACCGTTAAAAAAGGTAAGACAAAGTCAGTGAAAATCACAGGCAAGGCATCCGGAGTCAAGAACTCCTACACCAATACAAAGTATGCGAAGATCACATCAAAGAAAACGGCGTCGGCAATCAGAGTCAGAGGTCTGAAGAAGGGCTCGTCAACCCTGAAAATCAAAGTCAACGGTGTAACGATAAAGCTAAAGGTCAAAGTAAAATAATACCGTTATCTTAACTGAACAGCACCGTAAAAAATAAGCAATAGAAAAAACATATTTGCTATGGCATGCTGTCATATCAGACAGTGAAATTCAGAATTAAATAATATTTCAACGGAGGCAAAAACTGCCTCCGTTGTTTCTTAGTTCTATTATCTATTAAAGAATTATTTTTTCATCTGATTCTTAAAGCATTTCTTGTCAAAGCTCGGGTTAAAGGCGTAGAAGTTCTTTGAGTCGAGCTTGTCGGTGAGGATTCTAAGGTTCTCGCCGAAGCGCTGATAATGCACAACCTCGCGTTCTCTAAGGAAGCGGATAGGGTCTTTTACATCCGGATCATCACAAAACCGCAGGATGTTGTCATAAGTCGTTCTCGCCTTCTGCTCCGCGGCCATATTTTCGTGCAGGTCGGTTATCGGGTCACCTTTTGACTGGATATATGCCGCGGTAAACGGAACTCCGGCGGCAGAGGAGGGGTATACTCCTGTTGTATGGTCAACAAAATAACTCTCGAATCCCGCATCCTTAATCTCCTTTTCAGTCGCGTCCTTAGTCAGCTGATAGATTATCGCTCCAATCATCTCAAGATGTCCGAGCTCCTCCGTGCCTACCGAAGCACCTCTATCAAGAATTTTCGATAATTATAATGCTAATATAGAATTAAAAGCGAATTATAATGCGAATAAAGAAATAAACTGCAATAAGGCCTTGAAATCATACAAATTAGTCTGTTCAACCCGCAAACCTCATAATTCAATCCGTATCGCTGCAAAAGGGGACAAGCAGAAGCGAAAACTGTTCAGCGTAAATCTATATGCAGTATAAAAACTGTTGATATTATAACGATAAGGAAACTTATCATATGGAAACTAAGTTTCCGTAAAAGCGGTGAATCCTACCGTATAAGTGGAAGATTTAAGTATTAAGGGAATCGCTTGCGGTTCTCTTATCTTTTTCATCTCTCAATTTTAATAAAGAAATATGATAGATGAATTGATTTTCGAGAGATGAAATGATATACTAAGTGTAAGGTGATACTTATGCAGAAATATCCTTTTCAGATAAACACAAAAATACTAAATCTGACCTCTGAGATATCCGAACTGGTCGGGAAGATTGATACAGTTTCGAAACTAAACACTTCGCCGCAGCTCAGGCGGCAGAACCGTATAAAGACGATTTATTCCTCTCTCGCTATCGAGCAGAATACATTGAGTGAGGAGCAGGTGACCGCTGTACTTGCCGGCAAGCGTGTGCTTGCTCC
>CADAEZ010000024.1 GCA_902787145.1 uncultured Ruminococcus sp. | reverse complement strand
GGGTATTCCCGTTGATTTCGATCCGGGACACGTTGTATATGTCTGGATCGACGCTCTCTCCAACTATATCACCTCAATCGGCTACGACCCCGACGGCAGCTCTGATAAGTATAAAAAATACTGGCCGGCCGACGTCCACATCATCGGTAAGGATATCGTAAGATTCCACACGATCTACTGGCCGATTATGCTTATGGCTCTCGGCGAGCCGCTGCCCAAGCAGGTATACGGACATCCGTGGCTGCTTTTCGGCGAGGATAAGATGAGCAAGAGCCGCGGCAACGTCATCTATGCCGACGAGCTCGTCAAGCTTATCGGCGTCGACGCTGTGCGTTACTATCTCCTGTCCGAGATGCCTTTTGCCAGCGACGGCTCGATCACATATGACACTATTATCGAAAGATTCAACTCCGACCTTGCCAACACTCTCGGCAACCTCGTCAACCGCACTATCGCTATGAACAACAAATACTTCGGCGGCGTTGTACAGGAGCCTACGGTAAAAGAAGCTGTCGACGGCGAGCTGGAGCAGTTCTGTTATGATACCGTAAAGAAGGTTGACGAATACATCAATTCCTTCCATATGAGCGACGCTGTAGAGGCGGTTATGAACCTCGCCAAGCGCTGCAACAAATATATCGACGAGACTACCCCATGGGTTCTCGCCAAGGACGAAAGCCTCAAGCCCCGACTCGGTACGGTGCTCTATAATCTGCTCGAGGCGATTCGCTATATCGCCGTGCTTTGCGAGCCATTTATGCCCGAAACCCACAACGCGATTTTTGAGCAGATTAACTGCGATATAAAGTCCTACGATTCTCTCGAAAGCTTCGGAGCCTACAAGCCGTCTACCGTGCTCTCCGATCCTACTCCGCTGTTCGTCCGTATCGACCCCGACAAGCTCTATAAAGAGATTGAGGAAATGCAGAAGAAGAGCGCCGAGGACGCAAAGACCATCGAGCAGGTATCAGATACAGAGCCTATCGCTCCCGAAATCTCAATCGACGATTTCGCAAAGTCCGACATCCGCGTCGGCGAGGTCATCGCCTGTGAAAAGGTCAAAAAGTCCAAGAAGCTCCTGAAATTTACTATAGCCGACGGAATAGGCGAGAGGACTATCGTCAGCGGTATCGCCCAGTATTACAAGCCGGAGGAGCTTGTCGGCAAAAAGATTCTCTTTGTCGCGAACCTCAAGCCCGTAAAGCTCTGCGGAGTCGAGAGCCAGGGAATGATTCTCTCCGCCGAAAAGGGCGACAGCCTTACCCTGATCACACTCGGCGATATCGACAACGGAAGCAGAATCGTCTAACATAGACCTGTCTGTATTCTGCGACAGAGGCAACCTATTATGACGAAGAAATATAAAAATATAATTGACGCGCATTGTCACTACGATGATTCGTGGTTTGACGAGGACAGGGAAGAGCTTCTGTCCTCTTTGCCCGAATACGGCGTCGAGCTGGTCATCACCAACGCGGTGGATCTCAAGTCCGCCGGGGTGATCCGAGCCTACGCCGAAAAATATCCGCACGTGTATTTCACCGCCGGTTTTCATCCCGAAAACCTCGAGGATATTCCGCCGGATTATCCCGCGCTGCTCACAGAGGCGTTAAAGCATCCCAAATGCGTCGCTATCGGCGAGATCGGCCTTGACTACCACTGGGATATTCCAAAGGACTTGCAGCAAAAAGTTTTTGAGGAACAGCTCATACTGAGCAAAGAGCTTGACCTTCCGGTGGTGGTTCACGACCGCGAAGCTCACGGCGATACTATGGACTTGCTCAGAAAGTACAGGCCAAAGGGACTTATGCATTGTTTCAGCGGCAGCGTCGAGCTTATGCGCGAGGTTATGCGACTTGGAATGAGCATAAGCCTCGGCGGAGTTGTTACCTTCAAAAACGCGCGCCACAGCGTCGAATGTGCCGGACAGGTACCGGCTGACAGGCTTCTGCTCGAGACCGACGCTCCGTACCTGAGCCCGGTTCCGAACCGCGGTAAGCGCAACGACAGCAGGAACATCGCCTATGTAGCCGAAAAAATAGCCGAAATCCGCGGAATGGATGTACAGGAGCTTTTGGACATCACGTCAAAAAACACAAAAGAACTCTTTTCAATTGAGAATTGAGAATTGAGAATGATTGACGTGTAGACAGAGATGATATATCAATACATTTCTGTGCCCGACAGAATTTGTATGCAAGCTCCGCTTGCGGAGCATATAAATAATGTCGGGAAACAAAGTTGTCTTACAGAAGAACCTATCTGCACGACCTTCACTGACCACTGATCACTGGCCACTGACCACTCATAACCAAAGGAGGAACTATGAAAAAACTATTATCAATCATCACAGCCGCGGTACTTTCAGCCGCGATAATCTCATCCTGCGGCAACGCGCCGCAGAACGGACATAAGGTCAGAATCCGCGACGAGTTCCTCTCGGACGAGGTCAAGGTAAAATTCCTCAACACCGACACCGGCGATACCGAGGAGGTAACTCCCAAAAAGCTCGACCAAAAGGACGATATGCAAAACTACGAGTGCTCCGCCGACCCCGAAAAATTTGACAGAATGGTCATAACCTCGGACGGCGACGACAGCATCGAGCTCGCCTTTAACGAGTATGTCAACGGCTGGGACGTCACCAGCAACGGATATGTTCCGGTTTCCGACAAGCCTGCCGACTACGCCATAAAGGATTTCAAGTACGAGAAAACCACAAAGACTGTCTACATCTGGCTCCCTGACGGCTACGACAAGAGCTCCAAGACAAAGTACTCCGTAATCTATATGACCGACGGCCAGAACCTTTTTGACCCCAAGATTAACCAGAACGGCTGTTGGAACGCGGCCGAAAGCGTTCAGGCTATGATGAGCAACAGCAAACATAAGGCTATCGTTGTCGGCATCGACGACTCCACCTCCAACCGCGACAGCGAGCTCACCCCCGATATCGGCGATATCGCCGAAGTTACCGATAAGGAAAACTTCGAGAACGGCACCGGCAAGTATTACTCCGACTTTGTGTACAACACCGTGGTTCCTTATATCGAGAAGAACTACAACGTCTATACCGACCCGGAGCATAACGCCCTGTGCGGCAGCTCCTCCGGCGGAATCGAGTGCTTCTATATCGGAATGGAGCACCCCGACAAGTTCGGCACGATCGGAGCTATGTCCCCGGCGTTCAGCCTGTATGATGACGAAACCTGGATCAAGTATTTAAAGACCAAGGATTTCTCAAAATACCAGCCAAAGGTGTATATCACCAACGGCGTTGCGGACGAACTCGAAAAATTCCTCCTGCCCGGAGCAAAGAGTATGAAGTCCAACCTCAAATTGTCAGGCTTCCCCGAAAAGAACGTCACAGTAAAAATCTACGAAAAGGGTATGCACAACGAGGCCTACTGGCGCGCCCTGTTCCCGGAATTCCTGACAATAATGTTCCCTGCGGAAAAAGCAGAAAAATAAGTATATCAACCGGCTTGCCGGTTTTTATAAATAATATATGGAGGTTACTATTATGATTTTAGTAAACACACCTACAATCTCAGGTAAAAACTTACAGACACTCGGACTTGTTACAGGCAACACAGTACAGTCCAAGAACGCGTTCAAGGATATCGGCGCGGGATTTAAGAGTATGGTAGGCGGCGAGCTCGGCTCCTACACAAAGATGCTCGCCGAGGCGCGTGAGAAGGCTCTCCAGAGAATGGCAGAGCAGGCTCAGTCCATGGGCGCCGACGCTATTGTAAACGTAAGGTTTTCCAGCGCGTCAATTATGGACGGCGCGGCAGAGATTCTCGCCAGCGGCACAGCGGTTAAGTTTGTATAATCAAAGCTGCAAAGCGCAAGCGGCAAGTGGTAACTACCACTTGCCGCTTCTGTTTGTCAAAAAAGTATATTGGTTAAAGATTTGTATTCTCCGCACAGTTTTCCGCTGCGCGAAACTTGCGATGAATAACGAAAAGCGCGCTACAGGCACGCTTTTCATATTGTTCTCTATTTACTTTTCTTTCTTACAAGACCTACGCATACAACCAGCGCTACAATATACAGCGCAAGCGTCGCTATGAGAATGTAGTCGTATACTCCGCCTGTAGCGTTGAGTATAATCTCGGACATATTGTTACCCGTAAGTCCGGCCACAGCCCAGGCTGTAAGCGTGAGTCCGTGTATCGAGCTTATGCTTTCCATACCGAATCTTTCGGACAACAGCGCCGGCAATGTCGAGAATCCGCCGCCGTATCCGAGGTTTACTATCAGCAGCAGCGCGATTACGATTGCTCCGAATACTATCGAGGAGCTTCCGTTTGTAATCGCGAACGGTACAAGCGCCGCCGCCGTAATAGCAATACAGCTGATAAAGATAATCTTGTATACAGTGTTTCTCTCTTTCATATTGTCGGAGATTGTCGAATATCCGATTCGACCCAGCGCGTTAAACGCCGCTGTCAGCGAAGGAACAATGCTGATGATCGCCGCCAGCACAGCCGCTCCGGCGAATGCGGTCGAGAGAATCTGCTTTTCATATGTGATGAGCGCGAGTCCGCAGTGAATGTTCAGGAAGAACATAATCCATATGCCGATAAAGGTCTTGTTTTTGAACATCGACATCGGCTTGACCGCGTTGGAGTTATCCTCAGGTTCAACCCAGCCGTCGGGCTTCTTGAGCAGGAAGTGTCCCAGCATCATAAGCACAAAGTAAGCCGCGCCGAGAATGTAGAACATCGCGGAGATACCCAGCGAATTCTGGATAGCCTCCATAATCGGAGTGGCGATTGCCTTGGCAAGTCCGAATCCCATAATCGAGATACCGGTAGCCAGTCCCTTTCTGTCCGAGAACCACAGCATCAGCGTCTTAACCGGGGTCAGGTAGCCGATACCCAGTCCGATACCCATAATACATCCGTAAGACAGGAAGATTCCGATCAACGCGACAATACCGGTCGTAAACTGAATGAATACTCCGGTACCCACCATACCCGCGGTAAAGCACAGACAGCTTATCAGCGAGGATTTGTGGATGTCCTTTTCTACCATTCTGCCGGCAAACGCCGCCGACATTCCCAGAAAGAAAATCGCCAGCGAAAATGCCCAGCCCACAGCAAAAGGCGTCATACCGATCTTGTCGGCGATAGCCTGCTTAAAGGTCGACCAGCAGTACACCGTACCTACCGAGCAGTGAATCAGCAGGGCGGGCACCGCCGCGCGCATCCATTTGTTATTTAGTTTTGTCATAATTTGTTATTACCTCTTTTGTACAGAGCGTTCGTGATTTCATTATATCACAGCGAAAAACTACAATCAATTTGCCTAATAGCAGACATTATTCGCACAAATGCTGATTTTTTGGAGAGTTTTTACAGATTAACGGGCTTAATTCCAATATGGAAAAATATTACATTTTTTAATTCTTTAAGCGAAAAAAAATAACAAGTCCTTAACTAACACTATCATATTTTTAATAAAAATTAAATATCTGGGAGAGAACTCATACAACATTACCAAATTTCGGTTACATTTTTCGAAAACGTATTGACAATGCTTTGGTAATGGGGTATTATTTGTGTGGATGAAATTGTGGTGTACTACGTGTTATACCACAACAAATTGTGCTTTTTCTTACAAAATTGTTACTTTTAAGAAGCATAAATCAATACTTTAAACTATACAATAAATTTGTTAAGATATATGATGGAATTTGGAGTGTGCCAAGTTGGAAAAATATGTAATTAACGGCGGTCGTGTACTCGACGGCGAAGTTAAGATCAGCGGCGCTAAAAATGCCGCTGTCGCTATAATACCGGCAGTCATCCTTTGTGACGAGCCTTGCAGAATCGAAAACATACCTAATATCAGCGACGTATCTCTTATCGGACGTATCCTTCAGGAGATGGGCGCTGAGGTTAAAAGAATAAACAAGTCAACATTGTCAATCGACCCTACAAAGATCAACTCCTATCAGGCGACGTCAGATCTCGTAAGAGGTATGCGCGCGTCCTACTATCTTTTAGGCGCTCTTTTGGGCAAATGCCATATGGCAAAGGTTTGCCTGCCCGGCGGATGCAACTTCGGAGCCCGTCCGATTGACCTTCATCTCAAAGGTTTTGCCGCTATGGGAGCCCGTCACGAGCTCGTCAACGGCGCTATTATAGATGTAAAGGCGGACAGACGCCTCCAGGGTAACCACATTTACCTCGACTTCGCCTCTGTCGGCGCTACTATCAACATTATGCTCGCGGCTGTAAAGGCCGAGGGTCAGACCGTTATCGAGAACGCTGCGCGTGAGCCTCACATAGTTGACCTCGCCAACTTCCTCAACTCAATGGGAGCCCAGATTCGCGGAGCCGGTACCGATACAATAAAGATCCGCGGAGTAGACTTCCTCCACGGCGTAACCTATTCTATAATCCCCGACCAGATCGAGGCAGGAACATATATGTGCGCTGCCGCCGCTACACGCGGTCGCGTACTCGTTACCAACGTAACACCCAAGCACCTTGAGTCCATCACAGCCAAGCTTCGTGAGATCGGCTGCGAAATCAAGGAATTTGACGAGGCGGTGCTCGTAGACGCGTCCAAGCGTCCGCTTAACCGCTGCAACATCAAGACAATGCCTCACCCCGGTTTCCCAACCGACTGCCAGCCTCAGTTCGCCACCTTGCTCGCGACTGTCGAGGGCACCTCGATCATCAACGAGAGCGTATGGGATAACCGTTACCAGTATGTGTCCGAGCTCACCCTTATGGGCGCTCGCATCTCGGTAGAGGGCAGACTCGCGATCATCGAGGGCGGCTCAAAGCTCACCGCTGCTCCCGTAAAGGCTACCGACCTTCGCGCCGGCGCCGCTATGGTTATTGCCGGACTCTGTGCCGACGGTACCACAGAGGTCACCTCGATCCAGTATATCGAAAGAGGCTACGAGAACATCATCGAAAAGCTCACCAGGCTCGGAGCCGACATCAAAAAGGTTTACTACGAGAATCATACAGACAGCAGTCTGAGAGCATAAAGAAAACCGCCTTAGGGCGGTTTTTTTAATTGAGAATTGAGAATTGAGAATTGAGAATGATTGACGGGCAGACAGAATTGATATAACAATACACTTTTCTTCCCGACAGAGTTTATATGCGCTTCGCGCAGCGAAATATTAATGTAGTCGGGAAACGAAGTTTTCTCATAGAAGCCGCTTTCTACACGACCACAATTATCAATTCTCAATTCTCAATTAAGAAAGGGACTGCCGCGCAGCCCCTTTTCTTTATCTGATCGTGAACGTAAACTGATTCTGCTCGGTGAATAATTCGTACGAATTATCGTTCGTTACCGACAGCGATACCGATACCGCGGTTGACGGGATGATGTATACGAGCTCCTCCTGAACTGACTTGCCCGGGTCGATTTCGTCCGGCTGATAGAAGCTTTCATCGTCGTCATTTTCGTACTGCTTGCACGCGACATCGTCCGCGTACAGCGTATAAGAGCTTGAGTCAAAGTCGCGATTTGCGCCTATGTTCTTGACGTTGACCTTGAGCATCAGGTATGTTTTGCCGTCGGTTCGCTTTACGTTGTTGTAGGTGTCGGTGTATGTAATGTCCGACAAAGAGTATTCGAAGTTGCCCGACCTGACAACATCGGTAACAGCGTGCGGAGTTTTGTCGGCGTTTACGGATACCGAGTTGTTGCTCACACAGGACAAAATCCCCATCGGCACCGCAATGTTTGTTATTACTGTGTACAGTATCAGTCCTGCCAGAATCCCTGCGACCAGCGCGACAATCTTGCCGGGCGTCCAGCCTTTCTTATTCTGCGGCGGATAGTAAGGCTGCTGATACTGCGGCTGAGGTACCGGCTGAGGCGCAGGCTGAGGTACCGGCTGAGGCTCAGGCTGAGGTACCGGTTGAGGCTCAGGCTGAGGTACCGGCTGAGGCGCCGGTTGAGGCGCCGGCGGAACAGGCTGATACACAGGCTCGTTTACCGGAGCCTGCGGTGTATTGTAAAAATCCTCGTAAGGATTCTCATCCTCCGGCTGAGGGGTAAATGTATTCGAAAAAGCCGTGTTGTTATCTGCCGACGGAGCCTGCGGAGGTGTCGGCGGAGCGCTCTGAGCTACAGGCTCAAAAACCGGCTCGTCCTTCATAACCTTAGTACCGCATTTCGGACAAAAATTACCTTTCGGAAACTCGTGGCCACAATTTGCGCATTTCATATATTTCCACTCCTTGCTTATTTCTTCCGTCTATTAGAATACTATTATTATCGTATTTTGTCAACAAAAGTGATTGTCTTTTGCCGCCAAAGCCTGTATAATGAGAAAGGTGATAACTATGGAAACACAATTTTCTCGTACCGAGCTCCTTTTGGGAGAAAAAGCGGTAGAAAAGCTAAGACGCTCGCGCGTCGCTGTATTCGGAATCGGCGGAGTAGGCGGATATGTCTCCGAGGCTCTCGCTCGCAGCGGAGTGGGCGAGCTGGATATTATCGACAAGGACACGGTCTCGCTCTCCAACATCAACCGCCAGATCATCGCTCTGCACAGCACTGTCGGTCAGTACAAGGTCGACGTTATGGCAAACCGCCTGATCGACATCAACCCCGATATTAAGGTCAACAGTCATCGCTGCTTCTTTTTGCCCGATACCTCGGACGAGTTCGACTTTGCGGCTTACGACTATGTTGTTGACGCTATCGACACCGTCACCGGCAAAATCGAGCTGATTATGACGGCAGGTCGCTGCGGTACCCCGGTAATATCCTCAATGGGCGCCGGCAACAAGCTCGACCCGTCGGGCTTTGAGGTCAGCGATATCTTCAAGACCTCGGTCGATCCGCTCGCCAGGGTAATGCGAAAAGAGCTGAGATCCAGGGGAGTAAAGAAGCTGAAGGTGGTTTACTCAAAGGAAGAACCCGTCAAAACCAACGGCGATATTACGGACGGAAAAAAGATTCCCGGCAGCTGCGCCTTTGTACCCTCGGCGGCAGGTCTTGTAATAGCCGGCGAGGTAGTGCGCGACTTAATAAAATACTGTATCTAAATGATAAAAAATATGTAAAAAATACTGAAAAAATGTTGAAAATGATATCTGACTTATGATATAATGATTCTCAACCGAGGAGGCGGTACAATGAATATCAGAAAAATCAAGCCCGAGGACAAGAGCGAAGTAATGCGGATGATGAAGTTTTTCTATCGTTCGCCCGCGGTATCCACCAACGGCTCGGACGAGATTTTCGGGAATAATATAGCCGGGTGTCTCTCGGGCGACAGCCTGCTCAACGGCTATGTGTTCGACGACAACGACTTCCTGTGCGGCTACGCTATGACGGCGGAGTCTTTTTGTACCGAGCTCGGCAAGCCCTGTGTGTGGATAGAGGATCTGTTTATAATCCCCGAGTTCCGCCGAAGGGGACTCGGCAGAATGTTTCTTGAATATATAATGGAAACATATCCCGGCTACGCCGTGAGGCTGGAGGTCGAAAAGGCTAACAAACCCGCCTGTTCGCTGTACAAGGAATTCGGCTTCAAGAGCTTTCCGTACAACGAGATGTATCTCGGCTGACTTTTGCTACATTACTTTGAGTAAATTTGGAGGTCAATATGAAGATAAAACTGATATCAGACAGCACCTGTGATTTATCAAAGGAGCTGATTGAAAAATACGATATAGAAATCCTGCCTCTTTTTGTGGGAGTAGGCGATAAAAACCTCAGGGACGGCGTCGAGATCACGCCTGAGGACATCTACGACTACGTCGACAAAAGCGGCAAGCTCCCCACTACCGCTGCTCCGAACATCGACAGCTTCCTCACCGTGTTCAGGCGCTGGCGCGACGAGGGATACGAGATCGTGCATTTTAATATCAGCGGCGACTTCTCCAGCTCATACCGCAACGCCTGTCTGGCGGCCGAGGAGGTTGGCGGAGTATATGTTGTGGATACGCGCAACCTGTCCACAGGTCAGGGACTGGTGGTGCTATACGGAGCCGAGCTTCTCGCTCAGGGCAAGTCGGCAGCGGAAATCGCCGAAGCCTGCGCCGCCGTTACACCCAAGGTCGAGGCGAGCTTCGTAGTCGACAGCATAGACTACCTGCGCAAGGGCGGACGCTGCTCCGCCGTAGCCGCTCTGGGAGCCAACCTGCTGAAGCTCAAGCCCTGTATCGAGGTTATCGACGGAAAGATGACCCCCTCCAAAAAGTACAGGGGCAACATCGGCAAGGTGATTTTGCAGTATGTTGACGACAGGCTCAGGGATCGTGACGATATCGACCTCCACAGGATTTTTATAACCCATACCAGATGTGACGACGAGATTATCACTCAGGTAGAGGAGAAGATAAAATCATATTTCGACTTCGGGGAAATCCTCGAAACCACCGCCGGCTGCACCGTAACATCCCACTGCGGCCCCTATACTCTGGGTATACTGTTTATAAGGAAATAATCCGTCAGGGGGTGTCGCGATACGCGACGCCCCCTGAGTGTTTCGTCAGTAAATAACCGAAAGGACAGGCGTTGTATGGAGTTAAAATTATCATCCCACCCTCGCCGACAAATGGGTTCTAAGGCGCGACTGACTTCATATTTCGCTTGCCACCGGATGAATAATATGATATAATCATTCTATAATGGGAAATTATGTATACAGGTGATTCATTTGAAATTTGAACAGGATAAAATCAGGAACTTTTCTATAATCGCTCATATCGACCACGGCAAGTCCACGCTTGCCGACCGTATTCTGGAGCTAACCAAAAGCGTCGCCGTGCGCGATATGGAGTCCCAGATTCTCGACGATATGGAGCTGGAGCGCGAGCGCGGAATTACTATCAAAGCGCGCGCCGTTACCACCGTCTATCACGCCGACGACGGAAACGACTATCTGCTCAACCTTATTGATACCCCCGGCCACGTCGATTTCAACTACGAGGTCAGCCGCAGCCTTGCCGCGTGCGAGGGAGCGGTGCTGATTGTAGACGCGTCGCAGGGTATCGAGGCGCAGACGCTCGCCAACACATACCTCGCCGTGGACAGCGGACTGGAGATCGTGCCGGTTGTTAACAAAATCGACCTGCCCTCCGCCGACCCCGACAGGGTTATAAACGAGATTGAGGACGTAATCGGCATTCCTGCCGACGACGCTCCGCGCATATCCGCCAAGCAGGGTATCAACATCCACGACGTGCTGGAGAAAATCGTAACCTCTATCCCTGCGCCCACAGGCGACATAAACGCTCCGCTGCGAGGCCTTATCTTCGACAGCTACTACGACAGCTACAAGGGCGTTATCATCTATGTAAGGCTTATGGAGGGACAGATAAAGCAGGGCGACGAGTTCAGGCTTATGGCCACAGGCTCGGTGTTCAGCGTGGTCGAGTGCGGACTTATGCACGCCACGTCGCTGGAGCAGACCGACGTGCTCTATGCCGGCGAGGTAGGCTATATCGCCGCGTCAATCAAGTCGCTTTCCGACGCCCAGGTGGGCGATACCATCACCCTGACCTCAAATCCTGCCGCCGAGCCGCTGCCCGGCTACAGAGAGGCTCAGTCAATGGTGTTCTGCGGAATCTATCCTGTTGACGGCGCGCGTTACGGCGATCTGAAGGACGCCCTCGAAAAGCTAAAGCTCAACGACGCGTCGCTCACCTTTGAGCCTGAGACCTCGGTGGCTCTCGGCTTTGGATTCAGGTGCGGCTTCCTCGGACTTTTGCATATGGAGATTATCCAGGAGAGGCTGGAGCGAGAGTACAACCTCGACCTCATCACCACCGCGCCGAGCGTAATATATAAGATAACAAAGACCGACGGCACCGTCGAGAATATAGACAACCCCACCAACTATCCCGACCCCGCGCTTATCGCCGAGGCCGAGGAGCCGATGACAGACGCTCACATCTACTCGCCGGCGGACTATGTCGGCAATATTATGGAGCTGTGCCAGGACAGGCGCGGAATCTTCATCGGTATGGACTATATCGACTCCGACCGTGTGGATATCCACTACAAGCTGCCTCTAGCCGAGATTATCTACGACTTCTTCGACACGCTCAAATCGCGCACAAGGGGCTACGCCTCATTCGACTACGAGCTCGCCGAATACGTCAAGAGCGACCTCGTCAAGCTCGATATTATGCTCAACGGCGAGATTGTCGACGCCCTGAGCTTCATCATCCACAAGGACAAGGCGTATCCCAGAGCGCGCAAAATGGCTGAAAAGCTAAAGGAAAAAATCCCCCGTCAGCTCTTTGAGGTTCCGATCCAGGCCTGTATCGGCGGCAAAATCATCGCGCGCGAAACCGTCAAGGCTATGCGCAAGGACGTACTCGCCAAGTGCTACGGCGGCGATATCAGCCGAAAGAAAAAGCTCCTCGAAAAGCAAAAAGAGGGCAAAAAGCGTATGCGTCAGCTCGGCACCGTAGAGGTTCCGCAGGAGGCCTTTATGGCAGTGCTGAAGCTGGATACCGACTGATGCTGCGCAGGATATACACAGCGGTCAAAATCATCCTCTGTGTATTCGTAGCCGGATTCTCGGCGTTTGTTGACTGGGTTCTGATCAGCAGAAGCAACTTCACTCTGCTGTGGATTTTCGCTCTTATGGAGGTTGTCCTGCTCGTATATACCTTCCTCCTTTTCCGCTATGTCAACAAAACTGTGTTGAGTATAGAGCTCAGAAAGCGCGCCGTCCTTGTCGAGACGCTCGGCGGCTCATACCGCACCTCGCTCGACCGGATAAGGATAATCAAGGGGCGGTTTAACTTTCATATTATGAATTTTGACAATCACAGCCTGCGCGTCTATCCGTCAAACAAACAGGCCGACGCCTTTATAAAAAAATATTTTGTCAGGATAAAAACATCCTGACGGACACTACCGCCATCACTGCCGCGGTAAAGTCCGCCGATAAGGCGGCCGGCAGGGTATGGCGGAGTTTTTTTATTCCTGCGGCGGAGTAGTATACGGCTATCGCGTAGAAAGTGGTCTCCGTCGAGCCTGCCAACACCGAGGCGCATAATCCGGCAAAGCTGTCGGGCCCGCAATCCTTATATATTCCGGTAAGCAGAGCGGTCGAGCCTCCTCCCGAAACAGGACGCAGAACTATCATCGGCACAATCTCCTCCGGAAATCCCAGCCACTGCGCCGCCGGCGATACAAAGTCGCACAGCATATCCGCCGCTCCGCTCGCCTTTAGCATATTCACCGCCACAACAAGTCCGACAAGCGTCGGAGCTATGCCGACGAGCACGCCGATTCCGTCCCTCGCGCCCTTTGTAAAGGCGTCGAAGAGCTCAACCTTTTTTATAAGTCCGAATACCACGACTGCCGCTGTAAACAGCGGTATAAACATTTCCATCAGCTCACCCGATTCAAAAGCTTGGCGATTATCAGCCCGACCGCCAGCGCGCATACCGAGCTTATCCACACGCAGGGCAGTATCGAAAACGGCTGTGCGCTGCCGTACGCCTGACGCAGCGTACCCACCATCGTCGGCATAATCTGGATCGACGCGGTGTTTATCACCACAAATACTATCATATCGTCGCTCGCCCTGTCGCCGCAGTCCGACAGCCGTCCAAGCTCCCTGACAGCCGAGATTCCAAACGGAGTCGCCGCGTTGCCCAGCCCCAGCAGGTTAGCGCTGACGTTCATACTGATGTACCGCATAGCCTCGCTGTCCTTTGGCAGCTTGTTGAACAACAGCCTCAGCGCGGGGGACAGCAGCCTGCCCAGTAATCTCGTGAAGCCGCCCCTTTCGGCGATTTCCATAATCCCCGACCACAGCATCATCATCCCTGCCATAGTCGTCAGCAGGCTGACGCTTTCGGACGCGCCGCCGATGATTCCCTTGGCAAGGCTTTCGCCGCGGCCGGTCACTACCGCGCAAATTGTAGAAATCAGTATAATCGCCCCGAATATATAGTTCATCATATGTATCAGCCTTTCGAAAAACATCAAATTTCAACTATGTATTGACAATTTTGTCAAATTATGGTAAAATATCTATAAATTGTTAATCAAGGAGGATTCTTATGTTTTTTAAATGCTACAAAAAGATTGACGCGCTCGGCAGGGTGCAGATTCCCAAGGAGTTCCGCAGGGAGCTGGAGCTGGGGGAGAACGACGACATACTCATCGAGATCTCGGACGGCAGGATCGTCATATCCAAAGCGGTGCAAAACTGCGTTTTTTGCGGTGAAAGTGACGGGTTAACAGAGTTTCACGACAAATTTGTATGTAAAAACTGCATAAAAATTCTAAATACCACTTGACAAAACGGTATAAAAGGTAGATTATATAGTAGAGGAAATATTTTGAAAGAAGGAGTTTGGTATGAGTCGGATTGATAAGGAGAACTATTATCTCGACATAGCCGAAACCGTGCTGGAGCGCGGCACCTGTCTGCGCAGAAACTACGGGGCTATTATTGTCAACAACGACCAGATTGTATCAACAGGATATGTCGGCGCTCCACGCGGACGCAAGAACTGCATTGACCTCGGAACCTGCGTCAGGGAGAGAATGAATATCCAACGAGGTACACGCTATGAGCTTTGCAGAAGCGTACACGCCGAGGCAAACGCCATCATACACGCTCCCCGTGAACAAATGATAGGGTCTACTATGTATCTGGTCGGCAAGGAATACGACACAAACGACTATGTCGATAACGCCAGCTCCTGCGCTATGTGCAAGCGGCTGATTATCAACGCGGGTATAAAGCGCGTGGTGGTGCGCAACTCCAAAAACTCATTCACAGCTATATATGTCGAGGATTGGATAGTAGACGACGATTCTCTGAGCGGTCAGGAAGGTTATTAAGGAATATCCTTGGGTTGTTATGATTAAAACTTATGTAAAAAACGCCGATACAACCTCGCTGTCGGAGCGAAATTTCAGCCTTGTGCCGCGATATCGGCGCGACAAGGTCGACCGCCTTTATCACGAAAGCGACAAGAAGCTCTCTCTCACCGCCGGGCTGATTATTCATCAGGTTCTGGGCGACGGAGAGCTGAGCCTTGCTGAGTTCGACAAGCCCTATATCAAGGGCGGCCGCGAGTTTAACCTGGCTCACAGCGGACATTTCGTCATCCTGTCGGTT
Source organism: uncultured Ruminococcus sp. (assembly GCA_902787145.1). Taxonomy (GTDB): domain Bacteria; phylum Bacillota; class Clostridia; order Oscillospirales; family Acutalibacteraceae; genus Ruminococcoides. Next base: position 4,774 of record CADAEZ010000024.1, on the reverse strand, counting down.
GACGGCGACACTCCCGTGGGCTGCGACATCGAGCGTATGCGTCCGCTCGACCCGGTACGCGTAGGCAAGGTGGTTTTTTGCGACAACGAGCTGGACAAAATCCGCGGAGCCCGTGACAAATGCGACGTATTCTTCACCCTGTGGACGAAAAAGGAAGCCTTCATCAAGTGCATAGGCGAGGGGTTCCACTTTGCGTCCAGGAGGATCGACGTCAGCTCCGACGACAACAAAGTCGAGTATAACGGCGAAACCTACTTTTTTAAAGAGTATATGCTGGATGAGTACAAAATTATGATATGCTCCACCTGCAATGATTTTGCCGAGTCGCTGGAGTTTTTGAACTGAAAAATTATAATTCTGAAATACCATATTAGTTGTATATTATTTTCTGTACGGGAGTATCCGGAATATTCCTGTACAGCATTTTTTTGCGATTTTCAGGCCATATTGTATATTTTGCTGTTTTTTTGACAAATTATTGACAACCGCCCTATGGGTTTAGTATAATGTACAAGCTAAAAGTATAATGTATATGTAGGAATGTCGCGTATGTCATACGCGGATTTCTTTTCTATAGAGGTGACACAAATGAGGAGTAACAAGAAAAGGATTATCGGCGTTGCGGTATCTTTGCTTATCGTCGCCGGCATCATCTGCACCTGCGCGGTTGTAGCGGCGTCGTCGCTCGACAACAAGAACGATATGCTCAAGGCCGGAGCCGTTACAAAGGCTATCATCAGCAGCACGTCCCCGGTAGTGCCGAACACCGAGCCGGATATCAAGCCATATATCGTACCGGGCGATATGACCGGACTAAAGGTGTCCAATGCCGAACAGGGCAAAATCAAGCTTAGCTGGAACAAGGCGTTTAACGCCTCACAGTATATCGTCTACCGCGCCGGCGAGACCTCCGGCGGTATGGGCGACCTGAAAGCCTACAAGACCGTCAGCGGCACTTCGTTTACCGATACGGTTGACGCCGCGTCCTGTTATAAATACAAGGTAGAGCCCGTCAGGAACTCACTGGGCGAGACTCAGCGCGGCAAGTCCGCCGAGTACAGCGTAATGTCCAGACCCGAGGCTGTGACAGGTCTCGGTATGCCCGACAAAAAGCTAAAGTCCGTAACCCTCAGCTGGAACAAAGCATCTAAGGCCACATCCTACGAAATCTACCGCGCGGACGAGGGCGAAAAGGATAAGTTCGGCGAGTTCAAAAAGGTAGCGTCCACCGCGAATACTACATTCAAGGACACAGGCCTCAGCTCCGGCAAGCTCTATCGCTACAAGGTTTGCGCCAAGCGCAGCTTTGCCAACACCTCCTGCGAGGGCGAGGCGGACGAGTATCAGGCTCTGACCTCGATACGCAAGCCAAAGGAGCTTAACACCGGCAAAACCACGCTCACAAGCATTGCGCTTAAATGGAAGAAAAATCCTAAAGCCGATAAATACGAGATACTAAAGGGCAAAAAGACGATTGCCACAGTATCCGGCAATACATATACCGACAAGGGGCTAAAGCACAGCACAGTCTACAAATACTCCGTGCGCGCCGCGCGCTATGTGGACGGCAAGCTCCGTCACGGCCGCAGGGCAAGGCTCACCGCGTCCACCAACGTAAAGGTTCCGTACGTCAAGAGCGGAATGAGCGGTACGTGGATTATGGTCAACATCTCGACCCAGACTTTGACGATGTATGTTGACAACAAGCCCTACGTCACTACCCCGGTAGTTACCGGCAACGTCGGCGACCGCGCCACGACCAAGGGCTTCCACCGCGTAATCAGCCGCAAATCCCCGGCAGTACTCAAGGGCTCCTACGGCGGTTCAAGCTGGAACACCACCGTAAGCTACTGGCTCGGCTTTACATACAGCGGCCAGGGCGTCCACGACAGCACGTGGCGTTCGTCCTACGGCGGAAAAATCTATCAGTACAACGGCTCCCACGGATGTGTAAACACTCCCCTCGCCGCTGTAGCCAAGATATATCAAAAGGCATATGTCGGTATGCCGGTAATAGTTTACTAAAAGAAAGCCGTTGAAAAGCGGCTTTTTTTTGGTTAGTGATCAGTGGTTAGTGATCAGTGGTCAGTTTTGGTCGAGTAGACAGAAGCTTCTGTGAGAAAAGTCCGTTTCCCGACCGGATTAGTATTTCGCTGCGCGAAGCGCATATAAACTCTGTCGGGCACAAAAGTGTAATTTAATATCAATTCTATCTTCACGTCCTTCACTGATCACTGATCACTGACAACTGACCACTTTTTTATATTGACATCCTTTCCAAAATATAATAAAATTATCTTAACAACCTGATGTCAAAAATCAGCGAAAAAAATAAGGAGGATTCTATGAAAAAAACAAAACAAATCCTTAGCGTATTGCTTTGTGTGATTCTCACCTGCTCTGTGTTTGTAATCAGCGCGCAGGCAAAGGATACAAGAAAATACGTTAAGTCAGTCACCGTAAAGAAGAAGGCGACGGTCACGATCCCCGCCTCAAAGAAAACCGCGGTAAAAACCTATAAGGTAAAGGTAAAGGTCAACGGCAAGGCGTCCAAAAAGTTTACCGCCAAGTCATCCGACAAGTCTGTCGCAGCCGTAAAGGTTGTATCGGGCAAGCTCAGGGTTACAGCCAAAAAAGCCGGTAAGGCCTCTATCAAGGTTACTACCAAGGCTAAGAACCTCAAGGGCAAAAAGCTCACAAAAACCTTGAAGCTCACTGTTAAAAAGGCAAAGACAGCCGCAAAGGCCGTTGCCAAAACGCCTACTGCTGCCGTTCCTGCTACTACAGAGGTACAGGCTACCACAGCTCCGGCGACAACAGCCGAGCCTACCGCCACAGAGTCCGTTACAGTGGAGCCGACAGCTCCCGTGGACACAGCTGCCGCGCCTACAGCTACAGAGCCGACTTCCGCTCCCGAGGACGAGAGCGATCCCGATGAGGAGGAGCCCGAAGATTCCGGCGAAACAACAATCTACAACGACTGCTACGATATGGAGCTCGACTACAGCGAGTACGCCGAAAAGCTCACATCCGGCGTAGGCGTACTGGATATCTTGGATATCGTAAGAAACCCCAAGCAAAACGCTTCCTATTCTATCGTAACCGAGGACAAGAACGTAGCCGACTTCGACGAACCATCGGGAAATCTCTACTCAACCGGCCTCGGCAAGACAAGCGCTGTGGTTTACGAGCAGATCGAGGGTCAGGACAAAGCGGTTCTCGGCGAAATCAACATTACTGTTATCACCGATGAAATGGCCGACGTTGCCGAATCCGCGTTCAACAAAACCGATATTGAGAGCACATGGCTCAAGCTCGACTTTGGCAAAAAGTCCTATGACCTCGCCGCCGCTATCGAGTATTCCCTCAACAGCGACGAAACAGGCGTCAGGATGAAGCCCGAGGACTATACAGTAACCTATAACGCCGAAAAGAACGAGATCGCGGAGCTTAGCTCCGACGGTATCATTACCGGTACAAAGAACGGCGAAGCTTACTTTGATATGTCGATCAAGTTCAAGGACGGCTCGGAATATTCTTCTAATATTTTCGTACAGGTAACCGGCGCGGCTATCGAGAAGGTAGACGGCTATACGATCGACAACATCAGAGACTATGTAGTCGGCCTCGACACTCCGGTAGAGCTCAGGGACGGCACAAAGATTCCTCTGACCAACTTCGACAACGCCGCCACAACACCTGCCCTCAAGGCTGTGCAGGACGCTATCAACAAGGAGCTGGAGATGTACGGCTCAATCGGCCGCGGCTTCTCCCAGAAGTCCAACCACTCCACCGATATTTATAATTCCACCAGAGACAAGGTGCTCGAATTCCTCACGGCAGACCCCGAGCTCTACACCTGTTTCTATGTAAACTCCACCACCGACGGCCTCAACAAGCTCGCCTCAGCCCTTATCGAGAGCGAGGACGACGTGGTTCTCACCACACGTATCGAGCACCACGCCAACGACCTCAGCTGGCGTGAGAGATGCAAGGTTATCTATGCCGAGGTTGACGAAAAGGGCAGGGTTATCTATGACGATATCGAAAAGCTGCTCAAGGAAAATCAGGTCAAGCTCGTATCCGTATCTGCCGCTTCCAACGTAACAGGCTACGTAAACGACGTCCACAGAGTCGCTAAAATGGCTCACAAATACGGCGCCAAGGTCGTGGTTGACGGAGCCCAGATCGTCGCTCACAGAAAGTTCTCTATGATGGGCGACCTCGACGATCCGGACGACGACATCGACTTCATCGCCTTCTCGGCTCACAAGATGTATTCTCCATACGGCGGCGGCGCTGTTGTAGGTCTTACCGAGGAACTCAACGAGCATATGCCCGAGTTCTACGGCGGCGGCACGATCACCCTCGTAGGCGACGACTGGCAGCTGTACAAGAAGGCTCCGGCAGCGTATGAGGCAGGCTCGCCCAACTATCCCGGAGTCGTAGGTCTCGGAAAGGCTATCGACGTCCTCTCCACAATCGGTATGGACAATATCGAGGCTCACGAAAAGGTGCTCAACAAGAAAATTATCGAAGGCCTCAAAAAGCTCGACAACATCATCCTCTACGGCGACAGCGAGAACATCGACGACCGCGTTGGCGTAATCTCCTTCAATTTCAGCGACATCAACACCTACCTGCTCTCCGAGTCGCTGTCACAGCTCGGCGGAATCGCCACACGACGCGGAGCCTTCTGCGCTCATCCGTATGTATGGCGACTGATGAAAATTGACGAAGAAACCGTAAAGGGCTTCGAGAACTGCTCCGACGT
>CADAEZ010000023.1 GCA_902787145.1 uncultured Ruminococcus sp. | reverse complement strand
TGGCGACAGGGTTCGCTTCTATTCTTTTAATGAGTTTAAAGAAAAAATCATATCGACCGGCGCGGAGTTTGTTTCCTGCGACAGCTTTCTGCCCTCGATCACCAAGGACGAGGAGCAACGGCTGAAAAGCGTCTCAACCACCGAAATGACGATCCAAGACATCAAAATCACCCTTGCAATGGACGAGTTTTTGGACGGTGAATTCAAAAGCTTTGTGCCCGACGTGGTATATTCCGATTCGGTTTGCTTCTGGGGCAAGCTCAACGCGTGGAAGCACAACGTTGCTCTGGTGGTCTCAACAAGCACCTTTGCCTTTAATCAGCTTTCGTCAAAATACATGAAGCATTCAAAGGGCGAGCTTTGGGACATGATCGCCGGCTTGCCAAAGATCTCAAAGGAGCTCAAAGCCCTTGAGCCCCACGGCTACAAGGTCAAAAACGCGCTTTCGCTGGTTCAAAACGACAATACCACCGACACGGTTGTTTACACCTCAAAGCGGTTTCAGCCGTATTCCGAGAGCTTCACCGATCACTACGCCTTTGTCGGTCCCTCGGTATTCTCGAAGGCGGATGTGAACAAAGCAAAAGACCGTCCGCTCGTCTACATCTCCCTCGGCACCGTAATCAACGACAGACCGGACTTTTACAATAACTGCATAGAAGCGCTCTCAGACGAGAACGTAGACGTTATAATTTCACGGGGCGTATATATGGATGAAAAAAGGCTGAATAAACTTCCCGACAATATCAAGACCTTTGAAAGAGTTGACCAGCTCGACGTATTATCGAGAGCTGACGTATTTATCACCCACTGCGGTATGAACAGCGTGTCCGAGAGTCTGTATATGGCGGCTCCGATGGCGCTGTATCCGCAGACTAACGAACAGCGCGCCGTAGCTAAGCGTGTCGAAGAAAAAGGCGCGGGAATAACACTCTGCGACGACAGCCCCGAAGGTATCAAAAAGACTGTAACGGAAATCCTGAACAACAAAAAATACGCCGATAGCGCAAAGCATATGAGTGACAACTTCCGCTCCTGTATCGGAGTAAAGGGTGCCGCCGACTTTATCAAAAGCGCGCCGCATACCTCGGATGGTATTGACCTGATAGAGGAGATGAATAAAACAAATCATATTGTACAGCCGCTGTACTGGCTTGTGATACTGACCCTGATAGTGCTCTTCGGAATATTTGTAAGCTGGTTTTTCGTTTGGATAATCGGCGTGGCAGGCGGAATCCTTTTCTACCCGATATGCAATAAATTCCAAATGATGAGGTATAACTTGCTCGCAAAGAAAGTGAGAAATAAAAATGAAAAAGCTGTTTAGTTCAAAAAACAAATTCGAGACGTCCTTCAACCCCGAAATCCACTACGCTGTGATACGCAGCTCGATTTGCACAGGCGAAAAAACCGCCGGTTTCCGAGACAAAAAGACCGGGGCGTTCAGCGAGGTTATGCTGATTCGATCTCAGAAGGACTTAGAAAAATTCAAGGAAATGTATAATATAGAGAAAATTAAAACAGAGTATTAAGGAGACAATTATGGCGTCAAGCAAAGAATACCTCGACTATGTCCTCGAACTGTTATCGGAGACGGATAACATAAGATACCGCCCGATGATGGGGGAGTACATAATATATTACAAAGACCGTGTAATCGGCGGAATCTACGACGATCGTTTCCTCGTAAAACCGACAAAATCCGCCAAAGAGCTGATGCCCGAGGCGTCTTACGAGCTGCCTTACGAGGGCGCAAAGGAAATGCTTATGGTGGACTCGGAGGACAAGGAGTTCCTGGGTGAGCTGTTTGAAGCAATGGTTGACGAACTGCCGAAGCCGAAGAAAAAATAGCTCAGTTCCGGATTGAGATAAAAGCAAAACAAACCGACGTCGGTTTTTGAACGACGTCGGTTTAGTTTTATCCTGTAGAGAATAACCTAAACAGGAATTATCAGTATTCTCCGTACAAATGCCTGCGCATTCGATTATTAACCCATTTAGGCAAAAAGTATGGAGTGCCGCTGTCGCGACACTCCAAATTATTATTTTATTCAAATGTGCTTTCGGTTGAGTAAACCACATTTTCCTCGGACTGGTTAACGTCGAGCTCAATCTCGTTGTAACGGCGCATTCCCGTACCTGCCGGGATAAGCTTACCGATAATAACGTTCTCCTTAAGTCCCATAAGGTGGTCAACCTTACCCTTGATAGCGGCGTCGGTAAGAACTCTTGTAGTCTCCTGGAACGAAGCGGCCGACATAAAGCTATCGGTGGCGAGAGCCGCCTTTGTAATACCGAGCAGCATCTGTGTCCAGGTTGCTTCCTTAAGACCTTCCTCGCCGTTCGCGATACGCTGCCTAATCTTCTCGTTAGCCGAGAGTACAACGGTCTTGTCGTAGGACTGACCGGCAATCAGGTCGGTGTCTCCCGCGTCGTCAAGTCTTACCTTCTTGAGCATCTGACGAACGATAACCTCGATGTGCTTATCGTTGATATCAACACCCTGTAAGCGGTAGGTAGACTGTACCTCGGAGATGAGGTAGTTCTGTACCGAGTTTGTACCGAGGATTGCGAGTACGTCGTGCGGGTTAACGGAACCGTCGGTGATCTTGTCACCCTTCTGGATCTGCTGACCCTCAGCGACCTTAACTCTGAATCCGAACGGAATAAGGTACGCCTTTTCCTCGTTTGTTTCTGTATTGTAGATAACCGCGTGGTTAGCGTTCTTTCTCTCCTCAAAGCGAACTACGCCGTCAATCTCACTGATGATGGCGAGACTCTTAGGTTTACGAGCCTCAAAGAGCTCCTCGACACGGGGAAGACCCTGTGTGATATCCTCTGCGGACGCAACGCCTCCGGTATGGAAGGTTCTCATTGTAAGCTGTGTACCCGGCTCACCGATTGACTGAGCGGCGATAATGCCGACAGCCTCTCCGACAGTAACAGGATGACGGTTAGCAAGGTTGGAGCCATAGCACTTGCGGCATACGCCGTGCTTTGCGCAGCAGCCGAGCACCGAACGGATTCGTACACTCTTGGCGCCGCTGTCTATGATGATCTTGGCCTCCTGATCGCCCATCATAACATCCTTGGAAACAAGGGTGTTGCCGTTGGAATCACAGTAATCGTCTACAAGATATCTGCCGATAAGTCTCTCGTGGAGATCCTCGATGATGTTGCCTTCGCTCTCGATGTCGAATACCTCAAGTCCTTCCTTGGTACCGCAGTCGTCCTCGTGGATGATAACCTCCTGTGATACGTCAACAAGACGTCTGGTGAGGTATCCTGAGTCAGCGGTACGAAGCGCTGTATCGGCAAGTCCCTTACGGGCTCCGCGGGATGAGATAAAGTATTCGAGAATGTTAAGACCTTCACGGTAGTTAGCTCTGATCGGAATCTCGATTGTTTTACCCGATGTATTCGCGATAAGTCCGCGCATACCGGCGAGCTGACGAATCTGGCTCATACTACCACGGGCTCCGGAATCGGCCATCATATAGATTGGGTTGTAGCGGTCGAGACCTTCCTGTAGCTTGGATGTAACGTCGTCGGTAGCCTTTTCCCAAATCTTAAGTACATCGGTGTAACGCTCGTCGTCCGAACGTAAACCGAGCATATATTCCTCGGTGATAGCGTCAACCTTTGCCTCGGCCTCTTTGATGATTTCGCCCTTAGCGGGTGGAATCGTGGCGTCGCATACGGCTACGGTGATCGCGCCGATTGTCGAGTATTTATAACCCTGAGCCTTGATGTTGTCGAGAACTACAGATGTTACCTGAGTACCGTGCTTCTCGATACAAGCGTCGATAATCTTCTTCAGGCCGCCTTTGCCAACCAGGAAGTCTACCTCGAACTTAAACATATTCTCCGGAATGCTTCTGTCAACAAGACCGAGATCCTGCGGAATCGGGTTGTTAAATATAATCTTGCCCACTGTTGTGTCTACAAGCGCGGACTGTTTAATGCCGTTTATGGTAAGTGTGCGGCGAACCTTAATCTTTGAGTGCAGACGTACTACGCCTGTCTGATAAGCCATCATAGCCTCGTCGATATCGCGGAATACCTTGCCCTCGCCGGGTTCTCCGTCTTTATCGAGTGTGAGGTAGTAGGAACCGAGGATCATATCCTGGGTAGGTACTGTTACAGGCTGACCGTCGGACGGTTTAAGAAGGTTGCCGGCGGCGAGCATAAGGAATCTCGCCTCTGCCTGCGCCTCTGCCGAAAGCGGTACGTGAACCGCCATCTGGTCGCCGTCGAAGTCGGCGTTATACGCTGTACAGGACAGCGGATGAAGCTTGATGGCGCGTCCCTCTACAAGCACCGGCTCAAACGCCTGGATACCGAGACGGTGGAGTGTCGGCGCGCGGTTCAGGAGTACGGGATGTCCCTTGATTACGATTTCGAGCGCGTCCCAAACCTCAGGCTTAGCGCGTTCTACGGCTTTTCTTGCCGCTTTTATATTGATAACCGCCTTAGTCTCTACAAGGCGCTTCATAACGAATGGCTTAAAGAGCTCCAGAGCCATCTCCTTAGGCAGACCACACTGGTACATCTTCAGCTCAGGACCTACAACGATAACCGAACGTCCCGAATAGTCGACACGCTTACCGAGAAGGTTCTGACGGAAGCGTCCCTGCTTACCTTTTAGCATATCGGAGAGCGACTTGAGCGCTCTGCCGTTGGGGCCTGTTACCGGACGACCGCGTCTGCCGTTGTCGATAAGCGCGTCCACAGCCTCCTGTAGCATACGCTTCTCGTTGCGGATGATGATGTCCGGGGCGTTTAGCTCGATGAGCTTTGCGAGACGGTTGTTACGGTTTATAACACGACGGTAGAGGTCGTTTAAGTCGGATGTCGCGAAACGTCCGCCGTCGAGCTGTACCATAGGACGGATATCCGGAGGGATAACCGGAACCTCGGTAAGAATCATCCACTCCGGACGGTTGCCCGATGAGCGGAAGCTCTCGATAACGTCGAGCTTCTTTATCAGTCTGCCCTGCTTTTGGCCTGTAGCGGACTCAAGCTCCTCGCGTACCGCGGCAGCCTGCTCGTCGAGGTCGATCTGCTTTAACAGCTCAAGTATTGTTTCGGCGCCCATACCGGCCTTGAAGTCGTCCTCGTACTTTTCGCGCATATCCATATACTCGTTCTCGGACAGGCACTGGAGCTTTTCAAGCTCGCGGCAGTCGCCCGGATCGGTTACAATGTAGCTCTGGAAGTAGAGTACTCTCTCCAGATTTCTTGGGGATATGTCGAGTATGAGGGCTATTCTTGACGGAGTGCCCTTAAAATACCAGATGTGCGATACCGGAGCCGCGAGGTGGATATGTCCCATACGCTCGCGTCTTACCTTGGCGCGTGTTACCTCAACGCCGCAACGGTCGCAGACCTTACCCTTGTAGCGAATCTTCTTGTACTTTCCGCAGTGGCATTCCCAGTCCTTTGTAGGTCCGAAAATACGCTCGCAGAAAAGTCCGTCGCGCTCCGGCTTAAGGGTTCTGTAGTTGATGGTTTCCGGCTTTTTTACTTCGCCGTATGACCACGAAAGGATCTGCTCGGGAGAAGCTAAGTTTATTTTAATTGAATCAAAAACATTGTTTTCCATAATACTTACTCCTCCTTATTAATATTCTTCGTCATAGTCGAGGATTTCGTCGTCGGATTCCTCAACAAGCGACTGGTCGTCAAACATATTATCCTCGTTGTCGCTGTCCTCGTCGAGAGTAAAGCTTTCCATCGAGGTGGATGTCATTACGTTTTTCTCCTCAAATTCGGAGTTGTCAACAGGAAGATCGTCGTCCTCCTCAAAGTGCTGCTTGAGGTCGATCTCTTCGCCGTCGTAGTTAAGCACGCGTACATCGAGCGAAAGCGACTGCAGCTCCTTGATAAGAACCTTGAACGACTCCGGAATACCCGGCGCCGGGATGTTCTGTCCCTTGACAATAGCCTCATAGGTCTTTACACGGCCGACAACGTCGTCGGACTTGACCGTGAGGATTTCCATAAGTGTATAAGCCGCGCCGTATGCCTCAAGCGCCCAAACTTCCATCTCTCCGAAACGCTGTCCGCCGAACTGAGCCTTACCGCCCAGAGGCTGCTGTGTAACGAGAGAGTACGGGCCTGTCGAACGAGCGTGAATCTTGTCGTCAACAAGGTGATGCAGCTTAAGATAGTACATATATCCGACTGTTACCGGGTTGTCAAAGTACTCGCCGGTACGGCCGTCCTTTAGTCTTGTTTTACATTCCATCGAGATGCCGTCCTGACGAACGCACTCGCCGAAGTCAATTCCCGTAACCTCGGAGCGCGGAGCGTAATCGTCTTTTTCGCGCATCATACGGAAGGCTTCGAAGATGTCCGACTCGTGCGCGCCGTCGAATACAGGAGTCTGAATCTTCCATCCGAGCGCTTTGGCGGCGTAGCCGAGGTGAACCTCAAGTACCTGACCGATGTTCATACGGGAAGGTACGCCCAGCGGGTTAAGTACGATGTCGAGCGGAGTACCGTCAGGCAGGAAAGGCATATCCTCAACCGGAAGAATACGCGATACAACACCCTTGTTACCATGACGTCCGGCCATCTTATCGCCGACAGAAATCTTTCGTTTCTGGGCGAGGTATACTCTTACTACCTTGTTAACTCCGGGCTGGAGCTCGTTACGGCTGTCCTCTCTGGTAAATACCTTTACGTCGACAACAATACCGCTCTCGCCGTGAGGTACTCGGAGGGATGTATCTCTTACTTCTCTGGCTTTTTCGCCGAAAATCGCGCGCAAAAGTCTTTCCTCGGCTGTAAGCTCGGTTTCTCCCTTAGGAGTAACCTTACCTACGAGGATGTCGCCCGCGTGAACCTCGGCGCCGATGTGGATGATACCCTCTTCGTCGAGATCCTTGAGCATATCGTCGCCGACATTCGGGATGTCGCGTGTGATTTCCTCAGGTCCGAGCTTGGTATCGCGGGCCTCGGTGTCGTATTCGTTGATATGGATAGATGTGTATACATCTTCTCTTACGATTTTTTCGCTGATAAGAACCGCGTCCTCGTAGTTGTAACCCTCCCAGGTCATAAATCCGATGAGAGCGTTCTTTCCGAGGGCGATTTCGCCGTTCTTTGTAGCCGGGCCGTCAACAAGGACTGTGCCCTTCTTAACTCTTTCTCCTCTCTCAACAACAGGGATCTGGTTGATACAGGTGCCCTGGTTGCTTCGGAGGAATTTTATAACGCTGTAGTCCTTTACGTCGCCGTTATCATACAGAACGCGTACGCACTCGGCGTCAACGCTCGATACAACTCCGTCGCCCTCCGCAAGCACACATACTCCGGAGTCGGTGCCGGCGCGGAATTCCATACCTGTGCCGACAATCGGGGATTCGGTGATCATAAGAGGCACAGCCTGACGCTGCATGTTGGAACCCATAAGAGCTCGGTTAGCGTCGTCGTTCTCAAGGAACGGAATCATAGATGTAGCGGCGGATACAACCATTCTCGGCGATACGTCCATAAAGTCGAAGCGGTCGGGAGCGTATTCAACAAATCCGTCACGGTATCTGCCGACTACCCTTTTGTTGATGAAGTGTCCTTCCTCGTCGAGAGGTTCGTTCGCCTGCGCTACAGCGTAGTCGTCTTCCTGGTCGGCTGTCATATATACAACCTCGTCGGTTACTCTGCCGCTTTCCTTGTCGATTCTGCGGAAAGGAGCCTCGATAAAGCCGTATTCGTTAATCTTTGCGAAGGTCGCGAGATAGGAGATAAGTCCGATGTTAGGTCCTTCAGGGGTCTCGATAGGACACATACGTCCGTAGTGGGTGTAGTGTACGTCACGAACCTCAAATCCGGCTCTGTCTCGTGACAGACCGCCCGGTCCGAGGGCTGAAAGACGTCTTTTGTGTGTAAGCTCCGCGAGAGGGTTGTTCTGGTCCATAAACTGGGAGAGAGGCGAGGAGCCGAAGAACTCTCTTATAGCGGCGGTTACTGGTCTTATATTAATAAGTGTATTAGGAGTCATAGTCTCGGCGTCCTGATTCTGGAGAGTCATTCTCTCGTGAATAACTCTGTCAAGACGGCTGAAACCGATTCTGAACTGATTCTGCAGGAGCTCGCCTACACAGCGGATACGACGGTTGCCGAGATGGTCGATGTCGTCCGTATTACCAACGCCCTCGGCGAGGCAGTTCATATAGTTGATAGAGGCAAAGATGTCGTCAACAGTGATGTGGTTGGGGATAAGCTCCGGCTTTCTCTCGCGGAGCATTTCCTTAAGCTGATCCTCGTTTTCGGCGGAATCCAGGATCTCGCACAGTACGGAGAAGCATACATTCTCGTTGATCTCACACTCGGCCTTGGCGTCGAAGTCAACATAGCTCTTGATGTTGACCATACCGTTTGAGATGATTTTTATTACCTTGTTGTCCTTTTCGGGCAGACGTACAAACGCGGTGTTTACACCGGCGTTCTCGATTTTGAGGGCGAGCTCGCGGCTTACTGTCTCATCGCGGTTGGCGAGCAGCTCGCCTGTTCTCGGATCCGCGATAGGCTCGGCGAGGATTCTGCCCGCCAGTCGGTTGGATATACCGAGCTTTTTATTGTATTTGTATCTGCCGACTCTGGACATATCATAACGTCTTGGGTCGAAGAAAAGATTGTTTATATGAAGCTGCGCGCTTTCGATAATAGAGGGTTCCGACGGACGAAGCTTTTTGTAAACTTCGAGCAGACCTTCCTCTACGGTTTTAGTTGTATCCTTCTCGATAGTAGCCTTGATACGTGTATCATCGCCGAAATAATCGAGAATCTCGGCGTCGGAGCCGAGTCCGAGCGCGCGGATAAAGGTTGTGATAGGAACCTTGCGGTTTTTATCAATATGAACATAGAAAACGTCGTTTACGTCATTTTCGTACTCGAGCCAAGCGCCTCGGTTAGGAATAACGGTTGACGAGAACAGCTCCTTACCGGTCTTGTCGTGCTCCATCTTGTAGTACACGCCCGGTGAACGAACAAGCTGAGATACAATAACACGCTCAGCGCCGTTGATTACGAAAGTACCGCTGTCTGTCATAAGCGGGAAATCGCCCATAAAGACATTGTTTTCCTTAATTTCTCCTGTCTCTTTGTTCAAAAGCCTTGCCTGAACCCTCAGAGGCGCTGAATATGTAGCGTCGCGCTCCTTACACTCGATTACGCTGTAGTTTGGATGGTCAACATCCAGCTCATAATCGAGAAAGTCGAGTACAAAGTTGCCTGTGTAGTCTGTGATACCGGAGACATCATGGAAAACTTCCTTGAGTCCCTCCTCCAAAAACCACTGATAGGACTTCTTCTGAACTTCGATAAGGTTAGGCATATCGATAACTTCGTCGATTTTTGCGAAACTCATACGTTCAGTCTTGCCGAGCTGTACGGGTTTTACATTTACCATAGGCTTATCACTCCTTCTAAAATCGGTTTTTAACTCTTTATATGAAAATTTTACCTCTTTGGCACTTGACAAAATAAAAATACTGTGATAGTATTCTAATTTATTTTGTTGGTCACTTTGGAAAAAGTCGGAAAAATTCCCATTATCGATTAGTTTATCATTTTATTACACTTTTGTCAAAATGTCAAGCTTTTTTACTGATTTTGTTACAGAAAATTTTATTATTATTCATTTTGGGAATATATACTCCGAAACACTCGGCTCAGTTGGTAAAAATATAAAGTTTATGAAGTATTAACAAAGTTTATCATAAAAGATTGTGCAACTTTTTTATTTACCTTATAAAGAAGTATATCAAGCCCCAGATTACCGACGCGATAGTTCCGTATACTATTACAGGACCCGACACGATAAACATCTTCGCTCCCAGTCCGAGTACATATCCCTCGCTCTTGAATTCCATAGCCGGCGACGCCATTGCGTTTGCAAATCCGGTTATCGGCACTAAAGTTCCGGCTCCGGCGTGCTTGGCGAGCTTATCATACAGCCTGAGCGCGGTAAACAGGATTCCGAGAAAAATAAGCGTGACCGAGGTCAGGGTTTTGGCGTGGATTTCCGGAATTTTAAGAAACATATACAGATTCAATATCCCTTGTCCGGCGGCGCAAATTGCCCCTCCGACCAAAAACGCCTTAAAACAGTTCAGCGGAGTATTGCTGTTTTTTGAGGCTTTTTTTACTATTTGTGAGTATTCTTCTCTGCTTATCATAATATCACCGATAATATGATTCCCTGTAATTCCGTAATTACCCTGTATATTTTTTTATTTATATCTATTTATTTTTTTAATTATATATAGTATAATAACTATGATTACAATTTTGGAGAAGATAATTTGGAACATTATTTGGACAACAGCGCCACTACGCGCGTCAGTCGTTCGGTCGCGGAAAAGGTTACGGAGCTTATGTGCGAAAACTACGGCAACCCAAGCTCTCTTCATTCCCTGGGATACAGGGCCGAAACAGAGCTCGAAAGCTCACGGGAGACAATTGCCGAGGCTCTCGGCGTAAAAAGTGAGGAAATATACTTTACAAGCGGCGGAACCGAGGCGAATAACCTCGCTGTTTTCGGAACAGCGCAATGGCTCAAAAAACGCGGCAATAAAATCGTCACGACCGCGATTGAGCACAGCTCCGTTTACGAAGCCGTAAGACACCTCGAAGAACTTGGCTTCGATGTTACATACATTAAACCCGACAGCTCCGGACATATATCGACAGAACAGTTTGAGGACGCGATAGACGACAAAACCATCCTCGTGTCGGTGATGGCCGTCAACAACGAAGTCGGCGCCATCCTCCCGGTTGACAAGCTGAAGCAGATTATAAAAAGCAAGAACAGCCCCGCGCTGCTGCACTGCGACTGTGTGCAGGCGTTCGGCAAAATTCCGCTCAGGCTCGCCAAGACAGGCGTTGACCTGGCCTCTGTCAGCGGTCACAAAATCCACGCGCCCAAGGGTGTGGGAGCGATTTATGTCAGGAAAGGACTTAACATAAAGCCCCGTCAGTATGGAGGAGAACAGGAGAAAAAACTACGTCCCGGTACCGAGCCGCTTCCGCTCATTGCGGGATTCGCTCAGGCAGTCAGCGATTTTGACCTGAGCCGTAACTACAAAAAAGTTTCCGGATTAAACACATATATAATAGAAAGACTAAAAGCCATAGACGAAATAACAATCAACTCGCCGCCGGACGCGCTGCCGTATATCGTTAATTTCTCGGTAAACGGCATAAGAAGCGAGACGATGCTTCACTTCCTCGCGGAGAAGGAAATCTACGTGTCCTCCGGCAGCGCCTGCGCCAAGGGTAAGCCCAGCAGAGTTCTCGGCGCTATGACTGCGGACAGAGATACTGCCGACAGCGCCCTGCGCGTAAGCTTTTGCGCGGAGAACACGACACAGGATATAGACGCTTTGACAGACGCTATAGTCGAAGCGCAACAAAAACTTGCAAAAAGGTAATATTATGAAAGAAATTATACTGATCAAAATGGGGGAGCTCGTGCTCAAAGGTCTCAACCGCCGACAGTTCGAGGATCAGCTCATAAGAAACATCAAAAAATCAATAAAAAGCCTGGGACAGTTCACCGTCAGGTTTGCCCAGTCCACAATATACGTAGTTCCCGAGGACGACTTTATCGACCTCGACGACGTGTGTGAAAGAATCGGCAGGGTTTTCGGTATAGCTACATATTCCAGAGCGATTATGTGCGACGAAAAAAGCCTCGAATCCGTGCTCAAAACAGCTCCCGTATACCTCGCCGACCAACTCGGCAGCATAAAGACCTTCAAGGTCGAGTCACGCCGAAGCGACAAGAAATTTCCCTTTAAAAGCCCCGAAATCTCCAGAGAGACTGGCGCGGCAATCCTGCGCGCGTTTCCTCACCTGAGGGTAGACGTCCACAATCCCGACCTCACCGTTATGGTGGAGATACGTGACTTCGGCGCCTACGTGCGTGGAGCCGCAATACGCGGAGCCGGCGGAATCCCGGTAGGAACCGGCGGCAACGCGGCAATACTCATCAGCGGAGGACTTGATTCCCCCGTAGCCGCGTGGATGATTGCCAAGCGCGGCGTAAGACTCACCGCGATCCACTTTGCCAGTCCGCCGTACACCTCCGAACGAGCCGAGCAGAAGGTCGTAAAACTTCTGCGCAAGGTCGCCCTGTACAGCGGCGATATGACTATGTACACAGTTCCGTTTACCGAAATCCAGGAGACTATCCGCAAAAAATGTCCCGAGGACTATTTCACGCTGATAATGCGCAGGCTTATGATGAAGATTGCCGAGCGGATCGCGCGCGATAACAAGTGCTCCGCGCTTATCACAGGCGAAAGCCTCGGCCAGGTAGCGAGCCAGACGATAAAAGCCCTCGCCTGTACCGACGAGGCGGCCTCGATGCCTGTATTTCGTCCGCTTATAGGTATGGATAAGCAGGAAATCGTCGATATTTCCTACAAAATCGATACCTACGAGACCTCTATAGAGCCGTACGAGGATTGCTGTACGGTATTTACTCCCAAGCATCCGCGCACCAACCCCGTCCTCGAAAGAGTAAAGGACGCTGAGGAAAAGGGCGATTTTGACGAAATGATAGAGACCGCCCTGAACAATCTTAAAGTAACCTATATAAACAATAAATAAGGAGATAATCTTGAATATACTTGTTTTATCGCTTGTAAAAAAGCCGAGTAAGGATAAAACTGAATATTCATCACGCAAGGAAGTTCTTCCGTTTTTGTTGGAGCGTGAGCTTAAAAAAGCTCAAAAATCCATCCCCGCGCCGCAGCTTATTATAATAGAAAACGCTTTTGCCGGCAGCGAGGAGGATTTCAGGTCGAGGTTTGCCTTTATAATCAACCGCGCCGAGCGTAAGGTTCAGGATATCCCGAACACTCACGCGAAAACCGATTACAAAGGTATCTTTAACGCGCTGAAAAACAAGCGGAAGCCTACATTTCACCAACCGGAAACCGTTAGCTACGAACGCAAAAAGACCCACGTTTTCCCGTTTGATACCGACGGCGGCACAGGCTATGTGTTCAGCTTCGGCGATAGCCGTGTTCTCGCGCTGCCTGATGGCGTAAAGGCCGATAACCCCGAAGAATTATTCGAAGAATCGGACAAAATATTTGCGCGAAACGCCGAAGTTTACCCCGGCGGATATTCGCTTCACGAGCGTGAGCTTAAGGTCACAACCTTCTTTGAGCGCCATATTCCGCTGAAACGTGATTCAAACAACGAAAAAATCCGTAAGTCCGTATTGCTCGCGGCAACGCTGGTATTTATCATTGCGGCGTATATGTTCATCGACTTTCTGTTTCTTGCTCCTCTGCAAAACGCCGCTATTCAAAGCGAAATCCAGACGATCGCCTATCAGCAGGAGGACGGCGCCGTCGCCGTCAACCAAAAGAATCCAAAGCTTAACTGGAAAGGCTTGCTTCGGACTAACAATGAGACCAAGGGCTGGATTCGCGTAAACGACACCCAGATAAACTATCCGATAGTCCAGCACAAGGGCGACAACAAGGATTACCAGTTCTATCTTCATCACAATTTTAAAAAAGAACCCTCGTCCTACGGCGCTATTTTTATCGACTACCGCAGCAAAAAGGGTATGAAGTCCAAGAACGTCGTAATCCACGGCCACAGTATGGACGACGCCAGTATGTTCGGCGATCTGCTTAAATACGGCAGAACCTCCGCGGATATGAATTTCTACAAAAAGGCTCCTGTCGTAAAAATCAACACTCCCAAGGGCGGCGCCCAGACCTACAAGATAATATCGGTATTTAAGACCAATGTATACACCCACCAGGGCGAGTATTTCGACTTCTACGCCGGTAGCTTCAAGAGCAAGGCGCAGTTTATGAACTATGTCTACAACCTGCGTATCCGTTCGCTGATCAACTGCCCGGTCAACGTCAACGAACGAGACCGGCTCATCACCCTCGTGACCTGTTCATATGAGTTCCAGAGCTTCCGCACCGTTGTTGTAGCCAGAAAATGCCGCAAAAACGAAAGCACCTCGGTCGATGTCAAGGCGGCGTCACCCAACGGCTCGGCAGTGTGGCCGCAGTGCTACTACAGCCGCTACGGCGGTACACGCCCGACGATTTCTACCTTTAAAAAAGCCCTCAAAAAGGGAAAGATAAAGTGGTACGACGGCAACCGCAAGCTCCTTAAGGGTTCCGAGCAGCTCCCGACTACCTACACCGTTCCGACCCAGCCCACCACGAGTACCGAAGCCACTACCACCAAGCCCACCGAAAAGCCCACCGAAAAGCGTATAGACCCCAAAAAGCAAAAGTATACCGTAAAAATCACCGCGCGCGGCAAATACCTGGTCAACCGAAAAGTCAAGTACAATTCCAAGGTTAACCTTCCGACGCCCAAGACCTTTAAGAAGGGCGGGTATATCTATACCTTCAAGAAGTGGAGAGCCAAGGGATTCGGCAAGCGAAAGTATCTTGTAAATATAAAATACGTAGTTGTCCGCGGCAACATCAAGCTTAAAGCGGTCTACAAAAAATCTAAAATCCCAAAACCAAAACCTACAAAGCCCAAAGCCACTAAGCCGGTCAAAAAGCCTGCCAAGCCGACAAAATCTGTCGTAAAATCCACCCCCAAGCCGACCGAGGCTCCAAAGGCAACAGAGGCCGAGGAGGATCAGGAGTAGAGGAATAAACTATGAATTGTGAACTGATATTTTATCTGGCGTCCAAAACAAATATATGTGAAAAAGCTCTTGCCGCTTCAATCGCCGACACCGAGCTCAACCTCAGCGCCTCGCTGTTTGCCACATCACCTCAGGCGCTCGGAGGTCTGATAATCGACGCGTACGACAAAACAAACGTAGTGTTTATCATCGGCGGACTTATGACAGGCGAAAAGTCCTCGGTCGAGAACGTCCTCTCCAAGGCTCTCGCCAACAAAACTCCCGATGATATCAAAAAACTCAAGAACCCCGCGTCCGATTCCGACGGCTATCTGATTCGCCAGGGAGGCCAGCTCCTCATAGTCCTTCCCGATGAGCCGGAGGAGATCGCCGTGATAATGCGCGGCCCGGTCGGTAAATACCTATCTGACTTTACGGGTTTCTAAGTCTTACAATTAGTATACTAAACAAAAATCAAGGGTTATTTTTATGTATTATTACAATGGAAATATCCTTGATTTTTTGTTACAATATATATAAGAATGGTTTTCTATTCAAAAATATCAGAAAAGGAGAGATTTCCAATGAAAACTTTTAAAAAAGGTATAGCCGTTTTACTGTCGGTTCTGATGCTTGCTTCATTACTCTCAGTAGCAGCCTATGCCGAGGACATTATGCCCGGCGGTTCTAACTACTACCTCACAGGTTCCAAAGAACTCACCGGCACAGAGAAGGACTGGCCGAATAACAACACCGGCGCCAACTTCTCATTTGGCAGCGGCGGATACTACTTCGCGGCTTGTAACGAAGTGCCCTTGGGTACATATCAGTTCAAGATTATCGAGATTGACGGCGACACCACCAAGTGGTTCGGCTCCAACTCCGAGAATAAGGCTGTTGAAGGTGGCAACAATTTTGAGATCGAAGTTGCTGAAATGAGTTCTTTCTCAATAAAGTTCGATGCCTCGACAGGCGAGATTTCCTTTGTTGACAGCGAGGGTAGTGTTAACGACAATATTACCTTTAAGTCAAGTCTTGATATAGACAAGGTTACTCTCGTGGGTTCGCTCAATGGCTGGGAACCCTCCAACGAAGATTATACTCTCACCGAGACTGCGAACGGCGTATACTCGGCCGAGTTCAGCGAGCTGGACGACCAGTCACATTCCTTCAAGTTTGTTGCCAACGCTGCGCAGACAAAATGGCAGTCCAACTGGGGAGCCTCCGACGAATTCGGTAAGGCTAAGTGGGACGGCGGCAACATCAGCCTCACTGTACCCGCAGGAGTAGACAAGGTTGGCTTCACTCTTGATCTTTCGAATTTTAACTATGCATCAAAGGAAGGAGCAACATATTCCTTTACTTTCGACGGCACAGAATATGTACCCGAACCTCCCACTACCGCGGAAGTATCTACTACCGCGGAAGTAACCACTACCGCCGAAGAAACCACTACCGCGGAAGTAACCACCACCGCTGAAGTAACCACTACCGCGGAAGAAACAACTACTGCTGAAGAAACAACTACCGAGCCACAGGAGACAGAAAGTCTTACTAACCCCGACGGCTCACCATACACCGAGCCTCTTACAAATCCTGACGGCTCGCCATATACCGAGCCCAAAGAATCCGAGACAGGAACAGCCTCAGGCGAAGTTCCCGGTACAGATCCTGAGATTGTTACTACAAATACGGAAGAAGTAACAACCGAACCCTTAGAGTCTGCTACAGAGCCCCAGACTGTCAGCGAGTATGTACCTGCCGAGAGAGAGTCTACTTCTCCCGAAGCGGTAGAGGACGGCAAAACAAGAATCGACCTCACATCCAACATAGCTCCTGTCAGCTCCCAGACCTTCGATACAAACCTGGATTCCACAGTAACTATCGAGTTCCCGCTCAAGACTGACCTCGCTATCATCGACCTCCAGGGCGCGCTTACTTACGACAAAACCGCTCTCGAACTCGTAAGCTTTGAGCTTCCTATGTTCGACGACGCTGTTATCAACACCGACCTCGACAGTATCGTAAAGTTCAACTCCACCGGCGCGAATGGTATCAAGGCGTTCTCTGACGGCGCTACATTCGTAAAGGCCGAGTTCAAGCTTCTCAAGTCCGGCGCTACTACCGTAGACCTCGACGTTCAGGAACTCAATGCCGACGACAACGACGAGGATGTCGCTCTTATCACCGACGGTAGTGTTGTATCCGACGAATTCGAGATTTCCGAGAAGATCGCGAAAACCGAAGATCCGACCGAAACAGCTTCGGAAACCGAGACTGCTTCCGTTACAGAGACCGCGTCCGTAACCGAAACTGCTTCCGTAACCGAGACTGCCTCCGTTACCGAGACGGCTACAGCCGCTAATTCCACAGCCGCTCCGTCCGTCAAGCCCGTAGCTCCGGCTCTCAAGGTTAACTTCATAAAGCTCAAGGCCGGTAAAACCTCACAGATTACCGTCCTCAACGCCAAAGGCGCAAAGATAACTTATGTTTCCGACAAGAGCTCCGTCGCAAAGGCTGACAAAAACGGTAAGGTTACCGCTCTCAAGAAGGGTACAGCCAAGATAACCGTAAAGGTAGCCGGCGCGTCACCGCTTGTATATACCGTAAAGGTTACTTCCTCGCCGAAGATTACCAAGGTCGGCAAGCTGAAGTTTAAATCTAAAAAGACATATACAGTTAAGAAGGGCAAAACCCTCAAGGTTAAGATTACCGGTAAGGCAAAGAGTATCAAAAACAAGTTTACTGTTAAGAAGGACAAAAAGGGACTAAAGATTTCCGGAGCCAAGACCGTAAAGATCAAGGCCAAAAAGAAAGGTAAGTATACCGTAAAGATTAAGGTTAACAACACAAAGACCTTTACCTTTAAGGTTAAGGTAAAATAATCCCCGGTATCCTCGAAAGCGCGTGCGAAAGTACGCGCTTTCGTTTACTCTGCGGAAAACACTCAAAACCTTCATATATATACCGCCGCCTGAGCGCTCGCTCATATTTGCTGTTGTAAAGTAAATAACAGTTTATTATTCGCATCAAAATACTGTTTTGCCCCCTCAGTCACCCAACATTAACCAAAATACACAATAAAACTTAACAATAAAAAACCAAAAATAAAAAATACGTAAATATGTAACAGCAAACTACACAAAAAATAGATTGTAATTTGACTATTTTGCCAATAGCATATTTACCCCCCTTGTGTTAAAATATAAAATGTAAATTTAGAAGGAGGATTGTTTTATGAGAACATCTTTTAAGAAATTAACAGCTATTTTCTTAGCGGTACTTATGGTTATGTCCGTTATGTCGGTCGTATCCGTATCTGCCTCTCAGAAAGACGACAAGGGTCAGTACATGATCAAGTTCACCAACACAAAGGGTTGGACAGACATCTATGTACATGCCTGGAACAATGACAACCCAAAGCTTACCGGCGAATGGCCCGGTTGGAAAATGGAGAACACATGGATTGAGAAAAACGAGTATGGTCAGGATGTATTCTGGCTTTACATCCCCGGCGATGCTACAGGTTTCGTTGTAAGCAATGGCCAGGGTGCCCAGACAAACGATATCACCGACTTTAGCCCCGAAGGCTACTGGGTAGACGATAACGGTCAGGCTCAGCCTTGGGGCGGCGGCGAAAACCAAGGCTCACAGGGCGGCTCACAGGGCGGCGGCGAACAGGTTGGCGGCAACCTCAAGTTCACAGATAACCAGGGCTGGGGTGAAGTATACTGCTACGCTTGGAACGATGATGGCGGCGAGAACGCTGCTTGGCCCGGCGTAAAGATGGACGGCCCCGGAGATGACGGCTATGGTAACCCACAGTATGGCACAGACCTTTCCGATGAGTTCACACACGTAAAATTCAGCGGTGGCGGAAACGAGACAGGCGACCTCGATTGGAATCCAAGTATCGCAGGTTTCTATTATGACAGCGAGATAGGTGATTACGCTACTTGGGGCGGCGGCGGCGAAAGCGGCTGGTCCGAAGATCCAACCGACGACGGCGGCGAATATTCCGGCGGCTCCGACACAGTTTATCTTGATCCCGGCGATAATGAAGGTACATGGGTTGTATGGTCATTTGACGGCGGCGAAGATGGTCAGTTCCTTACCGGTGATGACTCAGAAAACGGAATCAAGTTTGAAGGCGTAGCTTCAAACTGTATATTTGTAAAGACAAACGGCGATGCTTCTTGGGAATCAAGAATCGGCCAGACAGAAAGCCTCTCCACAATGGGCGGCTACAAGTATACTCTCGACGGATCAAACACCGAGGGTGACGACGGCTACGGCAACAAAATCGAACTCTACGGCGGCTCCTGGAGTGACGAGCCGATCGACGGCGGCGAAGGCTCCGGCGGCGGTGAAGAAGGCAGCGATCCCACAGAAGGCGGCGATCCCACAGAGGGTGGCGATCCCACAGAAGGCGGCGATCCCACAGAGGGTGGCGATCCCACAGAGGGTGGCGATCCCACAGAATCCCAGGAGATAACAACAATTCCTGAAGAGACAGAGGATCCAAACGCTCCTCTTACAGCTCAGATCAGCCTCAACGGCGAGCTCATCAAGTCACAGCAGATTTACGGCGATACACTCAAGGTTACATACAAGCTTACTTGCCCCGATCCTGTTGTAGACGCACAGGCAACACTCACATATAACAACAGCAAGCTCAAGATTGAATCCTGGGAGTTCCCGGTAGTTGACGCTGCGGTTATCGACAACCTCGAGGCTTCCGAGAACACAGCAGCCTTCAACTTCACAAGTCCTAAGAAACCTTTCGACTTCTCTGCAGGCCAGGTTCTCGTAACTGCTAACTTCAAGGTAGTTGCAGGTTCAACAGGTAACGCAAAGGTTGACCTCCAGATCGAAGAGCTCGATACAGATAAATCACTCGTAGCTAACAGCGTTGTAGATCCTGCCGGTCAGTCAATAGTTGACTCCCTTAAGAACGTAGAAGTTGACGCAGGTACAGCACCTGCTACTGATGATACAACACCTACAGGCGAAACAACTGAGACAGAAGCTACACAGACTACTACAGAAACACAGGAAACAACAATTCCTGTTACAGAGGCTACACAGACTACAACAGCTGCTCAGACTACAACTGCAGCTCAGACTACAACAGCTGCTCAGACTACAACTGCAGCTCAGAATACAACAGCTGCTCAGAACACAACTGCAGCTCAGAATACAACAGCAGCTCAGAACGTTACAAAGTCATCGTCTACACCTGCTCCTGCTACACCTGCAAAGAAGACCTCCTCTGTTAAGAAGATTTCTTCACTCACAGGTAAGCCGGCAGTTGATTCAGCTGTAGCATACGTAAAGGCTCTTAAGAATGATAAGGATCCTAAGGGTTCAACATTCGGACTTCTCCGCGCTAACTCCAAGAAGGTTACTAAGAACTCTATCACAGTTAAGTGGTCAAAGGTTAAGGGCGCTAAGAAGTACATCGTAATGGGCAACAAGTGCGGCAGTCCTTACAAGCAGCTCAAGACTGTAACAGCTAAGAAGTTTGTACAGAAGGGTCTCAAGAAGGGTACATACTACAAGTATATGATCCTCGCGGTTAACGGAAGCGGCAAGGTAATTGCTACATCCAAGACTCTCCACGTTGCTACAAAGGGCGGCAAGGTAGGCAACTACAAGTCTGTTACTACTAAGGCCGGCAAGACCCTTACACTTGCTAAGGGCAAGACATTTAGCCTCGGCGCTAAGGCTGTTAAGGCTGACAAGAAGGTTAAGCAGCACAGAAAGATCAAGTATGAGTCAAGCAATACTAAGGTTGCAAAGGTTAACGGTAAGG
>CADAEZ010000022.1 GCA_902787145.1 uncultured Ruminococcus sp. | reverse complement strand
TCTGATGTTACCTGACAGCTTCGGATTCTCCGTGCGCCATTGCTTTGCTGTCTTGCCGAACATCGCAACATTGAGCAGATCGGCTTCGTCGGCGTAAATAAATGACTTTTGAGCTGGTGTCACTTCATCGGGGATAAGGTTGTTTTTGATTGCGTCGGTATGTATTTTGTAATTAATTTTTGACAGCTCACGCTTTGCGTTCCAACCAAGGAGCTTTTGCTCATCGGCTTTTAATCGTTGGAATTCTTTTACAATATAGATTTTAAACTCAGGGCTGATCCACATTGCGAATTCAAACGCAATATCCTTATGCGCATAAGTACCGCCGTAACGCCCTGCTTTTGCCTGTATGCTGATGGCGTTTGTTTTTGCAACAAATTCTTTCACGCTGATTTTAAAGCTGTTCAAGCCGGATTGGTATTACGGTTCCTGAGCCAGTCTGTAATAAAGAAATCTCCGTCTTTTGCTTTCAGCATATCAGTCAGCGATAAGTAATCCTCGTCGTTCACTTTTACCACGCTTATTTCTTTATCCTTAACTGTGATCTTAGCCATATCTCAATTCTTCCTTTATCGAGTTTATATCATTATATCATAGATTAATCAATCTGACAACGTCTTTCAAATGATTATAACGCGAAAAACAGGCACCCTCTTAAAAGGATGCTTGCGAATTTGTAAATGTGCGATTACCGTTTTGCGAAAGATTTGGCGTAATTGGCAAAAAACCAATTGACACTTACCCTATATCCAACGGAAATAATAACATCAAGATTATAGTAATCGACTTAATATATTATTTCGTTGGAAGCAGTTGTTGCAAAATTTGCAACAACTGAATCACTGACAAGTTCACATTTTTCAAAAATATTCTTTATATGTCTTAAAACTGTACCTTTATCTCTTTGAAACAACTCCGCCATTTAATCTAATGACAAACAAAAAGTTTCATCTTTCCTATTCTCATTAAGTTTTGTGATTCTATCTTCTGTTTGATAGTTGGATTTACAGTTACATTCAGCTTTGAGTTAAATAATATCTTGGTTATTTCCTCATTAGAATGCAAATATTCTTGTAATGCTCTTTCCGATACTATCTCATTCATAGAAGCTCTGTTTATAGTATCAGCTAATGTGTTTAACTCGTCATCAGATAGAATCCAATCTTTCAGTTTACCTTTTAATTTATTTGCGGTAACAGTGGCTCCCTTTTTTATTAAATCCCATACAGCACTTGATAGTACGCCAATAGTTAATTCATCCATAGTTTGTCTCCATTTCTTTTTAAAATAATATTTGCTACATGTTTTAAAGTAATGTAACGCAAAAATCAAGCTCTATAGTTTAATAATACCTCTTCCTCATTTTATCCAAAAACTCCTGCCATTCTCTTTCCTCGATATTATTACTCTCGGCAAAGCTGAGCGCTTGAAACACGCAGTCGTTTCTGTTCACATAATCAACAATTTTAGGAGAAATGCCCGGAATCGCTCTTGATTTAGCCGCCAGGTGTTCAAACAACTCTCTTTCCTTAGGCTTTAGTTTTAGTTCATACTCCATCTTTTCAAGAACTTTTTCGGACGGTGCGGGACGTTTGCCTGTCTCAATACTCGAAATATATGAATATGAAATACCAACCATTTTTGCGAAAAGGCGCTGATTCAACCCCAGCGCAGTTCTTTTTTGCTTCAGATAAGCCCCAAATTCATTACCAGTCATTGTCATCCCCACCAATTTTCTTTATAAAACAATTATAATGTTCACAAACTTGTACGATAATTGGATTTCGGAAGAGAATTTGTTGGAAAATGTTGGAAAATGTAGATTTATGTAGTATAATGGGTTTGAGGGAGATGATTGCAATGAATGAAATTGGGTTGCTCGTTTTGGAAGATGAAATAAAAATCGCTCACCAATACAAAGAACTGTCAAAAAGATACCCGTTGGTTAAATATCTTGGCTCAACAAGCAGCGCGTCTGAAGCGCTTGAAATGTGCAAAAAACTAAAGCCAAACTCAATTGTCGTCGACCTTGAACTCCAGCAAGGTGAAGGAACAGGACTCGATTTTCTTAAGAGCTTACAAAAGCTGAACTTATCCTCAAAGCCATACATAATTGTAGTAACAAACAATATCAGCACAGCTACTCACAAAATGGCGCGTCAGCTCGGCGCGGACTTTATAATAACCAAAAATCAAAAAGACTACAGTGCAAAAATGGTCTTGGATTTATTCAGAACATATAACGAAACATACCATTGTTTTGATGATGAATTACTCGAAAATGATAAACTGCAGATTGAGGTTGCGATGGAATACCGCACAAAGCTCAAAGAAAGAATCTCCGAGGAACTTGATTCAATCGGGATCTCCCCCAAGGTTAAGGGCAGAAAATATCTTCGGGACGCAATCGAAATGACCTGCGACAAAGATCAGCCAAATCTATGCTCCCGAATCGCCAAAAACTATTCAGTATCCAGCGCGAGCGTTGAACGCGCTATGCAGGGAGCTATTAACAGAGCCTGGAACACTACCGATACCGAAACTCTGGAAACTAAGTACACTGCGTACATTAATCCCGAAAGAGGATATCCAACTATAATGGAGTTTATATGCTACTATGCCGATAAGGTAAAAAAATAGTTTTTAATATAAAAGGACGTCAAAACGGCGTCCTTTTTTCTATATAAACAACACTTTCCAATGATACATAATATAAACTAATATTTTCATACAAAAAGCAATCTCACCAACTAATCAGGATTTTCCCGAAAAATTGGTACCTTTGTATTAACAAATTTAATACAAAGGAGGGAAGTATCCATGAGTTGGTGGGATTTATTCTGGAAATGGTTATCCGGACGCAGATAAGTGTATAAAACAAAAATGAAGTTGTTTTGATTAACAACTTCATTTTTTTATATTGTTATGTTATAATATACAGTATTATAAGGAGGGAGTTAAGTGAAAGATTTGTTTGGACAAGAAACAATAGATGTACTGAGATATGCGCTTATAGCGTTAACAAGTGTTTTATGTTCTTTATATATCTACATTAAATCATTAAAAATTGAATTGTCTCGTGTGAAAACAATATATATGCTGGCATCAATTATTATTTTATCTGTTTTCATCACATATTTAAGAGTAATAGGCTTTAGTTTTTATGTTCTTGTTTTTATTATATTAACTGTAGTTTTCTTTTTAACAATTAGCAAGACAAAATTACACGTCTCCATACCTACAGCAATAATATCAATAGGCATTTCTTATTGTATTGAAATGATAAGCGTTACTATAATGGTTACAATTTGTTCGATTATTAAGTATTATGATGTGAATCTATTAACAGAATTATTTACATCTATAATTGAATGTGTTATCACATATTTCTTTATGAAAATCAAGCGCTTCAAAAATGGATTCGCATTTTTGGAAAACAAAACGAACTTTGGAATTGGCATAGTAATTTGTGGACCAATTATTACACTGGTTAGTATCTCCAAAGATTATACTCCCATTATAATTAGACCAATGATTGCAATAGGGATACTAATCTCTATAATAGGTCTATTCATCTGGATACGTAATGCATTTATCCGCCACTACCGCAAACGCTTAAAACTCCGTGCCGAGGAATACTCTAAAATTGAACTCGTTGAAAAGAGCAAAGAAATCGAAAAGCTTAAGAGCGAGAACACTTCCCTGTCAAGCATAATACATCTTGACAATCATATTATCCAATCTATCGAGACAGAGCTAAACAATCTAAACAACTCCGAACTAACGAACAAGCTGTTAATCTCTATAAATCAGCGTAACGAATATGTAAATGATACTCTGGTCAAAAGCAAGAATCTTCCCACAACCGGCAGCGCGGATATTGACGCGGTTCTTGCCGACTTGTACATCAAAGCCGCTTCCCGCGGAATCGACTATAACCTCAACGTAGATTGCGATATTAATTATCTTCTCAATAACCTTTTCTCAAAAGATGATTTCGAAATTCTCTTGCGCGAAACAATAACAAATGCAATCGTTTCTGTCGAAAACAACCGCGATACACCCGGCAGAATCCTCATAAACATATCCCAGCCAAACGACATTTACGAACTGACGATTATGGATAACGGAATCACTAAAAACGATATTAATTCAATCTCAGAAATCATCAAAAAATCAAACGCAAGTATTCTAACGAAAAATTACGATGATAACGATTCCTTTACCAATTCCATAACGGTACGTTTTGACGGGCTTAATACCAATACACAATAATACTATAAAGGCAAGTATAGAGTAAAAGGATCTCTATAACTTGCCTTTATTATATGGTTAGTTTTACAAAGTTTTCATAATTTTTATGCATTTTTATCGGAAATAAAAACACATACTTACTCTGTGTAAAAAATATAAAATTATCTCGCAACTAAATAATATCATATATAATCATGATTTACAAGTAAAGCTGTGATAAAAATGTTTAAAATTAATATGTTTACAAAATTGTGTGTTGTTTTTAGTGCTTTTTTCATAACTATCTAATGATTATTATATGCATTTCGAATATTGTAATAATAGATTTTGTATGATAACATAATATCATAGTTTGTTGAAAAAGGGGGATTCTGGATGAATATAATAATCTCGGCTTGTGGTTTTATTTTCCCTATTCTATTATTTCTTATTAAATATGTTCTTCCAGCTTGTTATGAAGCTGCATTGACTGAAAAAAAAGAAGAAAGAGAAAAAATTAAACATGTATTAATTCATTTCCCTAACGAATTATTAATAATAGCAATTGGTTATACTGTACCAAAACTTTTAAATTTAATTGGCAATCAAGATTTTTCAATTGACAGTATCTTATGGAATTTAGGCTTTTCCTTTCTTGTATTAATTGGGTTACCTTTTATGGTTGCATTAACTAGGATAGCGGATAATTGTTACTATGCAGATGATAAAGGGAAAGCATTGTTCTTAACAATTATATACTATGTTATATCTATAGGTATAATAATTGTTTCAATATTTTTGGGGGTATTTTAATGCAAAGAAAAAATAATATTGAAAAACATAATTTGAAAAAGAAAAAAATCTTCTATCTCCCAACATCTTTTTTTGTTGTTTACTTAATTGCTCTTTTAGTTTTAGTATTTGTAGTTATATTCTTTGCACCTTTTGCAATTAGTGCGCTAAAAGATTTAGTATATAACGAGTTCCGTTATTACTCTCCTCTAGTATATATTTTCATTTTTTTGTTTGCATGTGTATTAACGGGCTTTGTTCTTTATATTATGCTTAGGCAAAATGAAAAAAACAAGAAAAAAAGCATTATAGAGGAAAATGAAAATACTATATATAGCTCATACGATGCTGACCGTAGTTATTTAGAAAAAAGAATAGCTGAACTTTCAGAACAATTATTATCATCACAAAAAAGATGGGAAAAAGTTAATCGCTTGGTATTATCTTCTCAAGAACACAATTTAAAAAACGATGGTAAAATATCACCAAATGACTTCCTTTTATCTTTTGGTATAGATGTCAATAAAGTAAGCGTTCAAAATGATTTAGCTTTTTTGTTAACATCTTTCCATGAAAGTAATAATAATGAATACTACGCTATAAAAGCGGTTTGTGAAACATTAAATTATAAAATGATGCGTGGAGATGAGGAATTTATAGAAGGAGATATGCTTTCATATATTATTGGGTGTATTGCAAAATCTAGAATTGTTATTGCTAATATTAACGGTAGAAATCCAAATGTTTTCTATGAATTAGGAATAACACATATGATGGGGAAACCTACTATACTAATTTGTCACGAAACAAATAGAATTCCTTTTGATTTACAGAATAGATATGTAGTTATGTATAGAAACGAAGTAGATTTAAAGGAAAAATTAAAAATAGTATTAAAAAAAATAATTAATAAAGACAAGATTGAAGGCAGTCAAACTGATATTAACAACTAAAAGGAAATAATAATGTTAGAGGAACAATTAAAACAAATAATAAAACGAAAAAGAATAGATAACTATACAATTGATCCAACAGATAATTATTTTGATCATATAACTTTTTCTGTTAATTGTCTTAGTGATTATATTAAAATAATTGAAAGCATAAATAGTGTAAAAAAATACTCTAATTATTTCTTTTTCTATCGAGGTATATCAAATTGTAGTTGGAAATTAGAACCTTCCCTTATGCGAAGAATGAGTATTTTTGACACACTTGAGCACGACTTAGCAGTAGAGTTCAATTCTGAAATGCCTCATGTTTTTAAGAATACAAATAGTAATTTTGAAAAAATAGCCAGCATGCAGCATTATGGAATACCTACACGATTGTTAGATTTTTCTTTGAATCCTCTCGTTGCATTGTATTTTGCATGTTCAGGGAATTTCAATAAAGATGGTCGTGTTGTTTTTACAAAGAATAAGCTCAATTATTTTGACAATTCATGTGTTGAGTGCGTTTCGTCGCTTTTCCTCTATGAAAACTGTGTTAATATTAGTATAGATAGTTGGTTAGAAAAATACGGAATATCTGTTTCTGATTTTTTACACACAGAGTATACTGAATATAGTGAGTGTAATCCTTTGTTTGTAAAACCACCATATATTGATTATAGAATGAAAAATCAACGTTCTGTTTTTTTACTTTTTAGCAACATTATTCGTGATTCTCTAGCCGAAAATAGTTGTTATTCATATAACATAAAGGGTGTAAACAAAAATGGTGCTCTTGTAGAGAATTTTTCTGAAATATATAAAGAGCAAATAGAGCATCCGTTCTACGCGCCTTTAAATTCTCCAAGACTGATATTGAATAAAAAAACATTTAATAGAATTAGAGATTCATATTTGAGCGATGATAATTCTATAAATAATAAAAAATTAGATTTATCGTTAAAGAATAGATTTTCATTACAAGATGCTTTAAATCCTTTAGAAATGATGGATATTTGGGGGGATTTTTCCAGTATTATAATTCCATCTAATCATAAAAAAAGAATACTTTTACAATTAAATGAAGTTGGTATAAATGAAGGTTTTATTTATCCTGAAAGCGAGCATGTTGCAAGAATAATTAGTAAACAGTATTAGAGTATATTTCTTTAAAGACTAATACATAAATTAACTAAAACAAGTATTAATAATCAATAAAACGGCACAGGGATTATTCCTTGTGCCGTTTAGTCAACTTTCTGTCAAATATTATTAATTGGGCTTAAATTGGGCGTAAGCTTAAACTTTCTGCACCTTATAACATCAGCATTTAAGCCGTTTTACTTATCGAGTGACTTCATTGTCGGGAAGAGGATTACGTCTCTTATAGCCGGAGAATTGGTCATAATCATCGCGAGGCGGTCGATTCCGTAGCCTATGCCGCCTGTGGGGGGCATTCCGATTTCGAGGGCGTTGAGGAAATCCTCGTCAGTGGTATTGGCCTCGTCATCGCCCTGAGCAAGGAGAGCCTCCTGCGCCTTGAAGCGCTCGCGCTGGTCAATCGGGTCGTTAAGCTCGGAGTAGGCGTTGCACATCTCCCAGCCGTTGATAAACATTTCAAAACGCTCAACATAGTCGGGATCATCCGGCTTTTTCTTTGTGAGCGGAGAAATCTCGATCGGGTGATCCATTACGAACGTCGGCTGAATCAGGTGTTCCTCAACATATTCCTCAAAGATAAGGCTCAGGATGTCGCCCTTTTCGTGGCGATCCTCGTACTCTACGTGGAGCTTGTCCGCGATAGCCTTAGCTTCGGCTGTGTCCTTGACCTCGCGCCAGTCTACGTCAGCGTACTTCTTGACCGCGTCGATCATTGTGATACGCTCGAAAGGCTTTGAGAAGTCAATCACGTGTTCGCCGTATGTTACCTGCTCGCTGCCCGTAACCTCTCTGGCAATATGGCGGTACATTTTCTCGGTTAAATCCATCATACCGTTGTAGTCGGTATACGCCTGATAAAGCTCCATAAGTGTGAACTCAGGGTTGTGGCGAGTGTCTACACCCTCGTTGCGGAAAACTCGTCCGATTTCGTAAACCCTTTCAAGTCCGCCTACGATGAGCCTCTTGAGGTAAAGCTCGAGGGAAATTCTCAGCTTTAAGTCCTCGTCAAGCGCGTTAAAATGTGTAAAGAACGGTCTTGCCGCCGCGCCGCCGGCGTTGGATACCAGCATTGGAGTCTCTACCTCGATAAAGCCCTGCTCGTCGAGGAAGCGACGGATTGTGCTGATAATCTTTGATCGCTTGATGAATGTATCCTTGACCTCAGGATTCATAATCAGGTCAGTGTAGCGCTGACGATATCTGAGGTCGGTATTTGTAAGTCCGTGGTATTTTTCGGGAAGCGGCTGGAGCGACTTGGAGAGCAGCTTCACCGCCTGAGCGTGAACGCTTATCTCGCCCATCTGGGTCTTGAACACAAATCCCTTTACCTCTACGATATCTCCGATATCCCAGCGCTTGAGGATTGCGTACTCG
The DNA here is from genome assembly GCA_902787145.1 of uncultured Ruminococcus sp. Classification (GTDB taxonomy): domain Bacteria; phylum Bacillota; class Clostridia; order Oscillospirales; family Acutalibacteraceae; genus Ruminococcoides. The sequence goes on along the minus strand of CADAEZ010000022.1, from coordinate 12,661 downwards.
TCCTCGCCGAGGTCATCGCGCTTGGCGAAAACCTGCATTTTGCCGGTGAGGTCGTGAACATCGAGGAAGGTAACCTTGCCTTTGCCGCGCTTGGACATAACGCGTCCGGCGATGATTACTGTCTTGTTCTCCAGCTCGTCAAAACGCTCGCTGATCTCCGCACAAGTTGTATCTCTGTCCGAAACAGTCTCCTCAAACGGGTTTCTGCCCATTTCCTTTAGTATCTCCAGCTTATCGTAGCGCGCCTTTACCGGATCGCTCGAAATCTGAATCTGCTTGTTATCTGCCATTTTTACTCCCCTTCTTTTACCTGTTACTTCTCGATTACTTGCCTATTTCTACAATCTTCATAGCTACCGGGCCGCTCGGAGCGTCAGCCTCGACAACGTCGCCTACAACGTGGCCTACAAGCGCTGAGCCGATGGGGCTCTCGTCCGAAATCTTGCCCTCGGCGGGGTTGATCTCGTTAACTCCGACGATTTTGAATTCACGTGTTGAGCCGGTGGCGATCATCTCTACCTTTACTCTTGAGCTGAGGCGAACGTGCTCGGAGTTATCGTCGCTCTCGTCGATAAGCTCATAGTTTTTGAGGGTAGCCTCGATGTCACGGATACGTGCCTCCATAATAGCCTGCTCGTTTTTGGCGTCGTCATACTCACTGTTCTCGGAAAGGTCGCCGTAGGAACGCGCGAGCTTGATTTTCTCGGCCATTTCCTTACGTTTTTCACCTTTAAGATATTTAAGTTCTTCTTCTAAATTGTGAAGACCTTCTTCTGTTAACATTATTTTCTTAGCCATAGTGCAACTTCCTTTCGGGAAAATTCCTTTTATACTAACTTAATTATTATAAGTTTTTTGCACCCGAATGTCAAGCAAAAATCAACACTCACAGCCGTTTTCGAGAATAAATTCGCACAACGAGCGCGCTGTCCGTGTGCTGTGGTAATTAAAACACGCCGTGGGAACTATTGACGCGAGCTCATACTGACGCGCTTTTGTGTAGAGCGCCGCGCAGAAATATACCTCGGACAGCTCCCTTGGCCTCAACCCGGCAAAGGTATTCGGCATCCTGAACCTGTAGTCAAAATACACCTGCGCCGAGATACATACCGTAGGCGGCACGGACGTCAGCACCACCGCTCCGCTGCCAAGAGGCAGGGGCTCGCGAATCTGCGCGGGAGCGCAGATAAGGTCGGCGTCGGCGAGCCTGTTTCTGTCTCCGCTTATCATAATGACCGCGCCTGTGGTATCGGCGGTATCGCGCGCAGCGTCGGCGTATTTTTCCGGATAATCACAGATTACGGTGACATCGCCGCAGTAGGGCGCGAACTCCTCTATATATTCGGCAAACTCCGCGTTCGGATCGTACATGGCGAAGGCCGGCTCTTTTTTATTTTTCAGCTTTGATACGACGTTAAGGCTGAGGTTAAGCGACAGCAGGCCGCGGTAGTACGAATCGTCGAATCGTTTATAGCCAAGCTCCTTCGGCAAAATTATACTGTCTGAGCAGATAAGGTGGTTTCGCTGGGCTCCGATGATTGTGTCGAGCTGTTCCCAGTCGATAAAAGCGCGGCGACGATCGACCGTAATATGCCTGAGCAATACTCCGCCGGCAGACAATATCTCGGTTCGCGCGGTATTTCCGCGTATTTCGCAGTAAAGCTTTTTGTACCAACTTTCGGGCTTTATCTCGTTTATACTAAGGGCTGTAAGCAAAAAAATCCCTCCGCTTTATATCTCAGTAAAGATATATGCGGAAGGATTTGTTATTATTCAATATCAATATTCACTCATTGGATTGTATGGCGTTCCGCCGATCCTGCATTCATAGTGAAGGTGAGCGCCGGTTGACCAGCCCGTGGAGCCGACAAATCCGATTGTCTGACCCTTTGAGACCGTCATACCCGACGTTACCGCTGCCGACGAAAGATGACCGTAGAGTGTAGTTTTGCCGCCGCTGTGGGCAATCAGCACATAGTTGCCGTATCCGCCGCCGCATCCGCAGGAGCCGGATTTGCCCCAGTTGTGGCGGCAGGCGTTGTTGCTGCCGATTACGGTACCGCTTGCCGCGGCGACTACAGTAGCGCCCATAATACCGCCGCCGGAAATATCAATTCCCTTGTGGCTGTAGCCGCGGTTCTCGTTAAACGGAGATACTACGCCGTAGAAGCCCGGAACAGGCCACGTAAATCCGGACGGCTTTACGCTCGCCGCCGAACCGCCTGAGCCTGTGAAGCTGGGTGCCGATCCGCCGCCTCCCGAATAGGAAGGTGTATATTTCGTAGAATTCTTCGGCGTCGGGGTGTTTATCGGAGAGGTCGGAACAGGTACGACAGCCTGAGCCGCTTTTTTGGCGGCTTCCTTACGCTTGTAGTAAGCGGAAAGCTGGCTTTGGATTTCTTTTTCCTGTGAGGAAGCGTTGCTGAGCATCGCCTGCGCGTTATTCTGGCTGCTGTAGAGCGCGGACAGGATGTTTTCGTTCTCTTTAAGTACGCCCGAGAGCTTTTTCTGCTTTGACTGGAGGGTTTTCTGGGTTTTCTGAACCTCGGTTTTTTCGCCCTCAAGAGCGGTTTTCTCCTCTGTGATCTTCTCCAGCTGAGTCCTTATCTTTTTGATAAGCTGCTGGTCATAGTCCGACAGGGTTCTTATAAGTTCAAACTTATCGAGGAAGTCGGAGAAGTCCTTGGCTCCGAGGATTATTTCGAGGTCGGATGTACCGCCCGCCATATAGATAGTACGCACACGTTTTTTAAGCGCTTCCATCTGAGTGGTGATACTCTTGTTAGCCTTGTTGATCGACTTCTGTTTTTTGTTGATACTCGTGTTCAGCTTGTCAATCTGCTCGTGGGATGAGCTTATCTCTGTGCTGAGAACGCCGATTTGGCTTACAAGAGTATTTTTGTATTCTTCCTTTTTCTTTATGTCCGATTTAGTCTGATTCAGCATCGACTGATACTGCTGCTCCTGCTTCTGGAGCTCGCTGATTTTCTTTTTATATTTTTCGGTGGTTGTATCCGCCGAAAAAACCGGCATCACAAACGGACTGCATGCCATTACGGCGACAAGCAGTACCGCGATTAGCTTTTTAATCATTCAAACACCTTCTTTGTAAGCGGTAAGCGGCAAGTAATAAACCTACCAACCTAAAATCTCGTTGCCTTCCTTTTTGAGGTACTTGCGGATAGAGATAAAGCCTGAAAGCGCGCCGATAAGTACTCCGGCGAGCACAAAGGCTCCGGCTACTACCCAGAACACCTGCGAGAACGGGATAGTCGCGATATGGATCAGGTTTACGACAATCTCCATTATTATATCGTACAGGAAGAACAGCGCCGCCGTCGAGAATACCGAGGCGATAAAGCCGATTACCATTCCCTCTACGATAAACGGGATTCGTACAAACGAGTCGGTAGCTCCGACTGACTTCATAATACTGATTTCAAAACGCCTGCTGTGCATTGTGGCTCGAATCGTGTTTGAGATAATAAACAGCGATATAACTCCGAGAGCGAGCACAATCGCCACGCTGAGTATCCGCACCAGATCGTTGATAGACGACAGCTTGCGCGCAAGCTCCTTCTGGCTTGTGATCTTCTCGACGCCTTCGATTTTTTTGATCTGCCTGACGGTTTTGTCATACTTGGACAAATCCTTCATCGTCACCTTGTAGGCGTCCGGGAGCGGATTGTCGTTCTTCATATTATCAAAAACTTCCTCGCCGAGAGTGCTCTTGAAATCTTCGAGAGCCTCTTCCTTCGGAAAGTACTTTGCCTCTGTAACGTTTTTAAGGTTCTTTATGTCGCGGCCGATATACACAGCCTCGACCTTTGATACGTCTTCTTTAAGGTACACCGTGGTCTCGTTGCTGTCGCTTATCTTGTCGACGAGATTGGTTACGTTCATCGAGATAAGCACGGCGCTGCCTGTGAGTACCAGACAGGATATGAGCACGCACACCGACGCGATACTCATAATACGGTTGTTCCATACGTTTCTAAAGCCTTCCTTGATAAGGTAGCCCAGTCCTGTAAATCGCATCACTCAGCCTCCTTATCTTCGGATTCGTCCGGCTGAGCGGATTCCTCCTGAGTTTCATCCTGAGGATCTTCCGCGGTTTCTTCATCTGCGGAAAGCTCTTCCGCGGAATCAGCTTCCTCAGGATATGTGTCGGCGGTATCTTCTTCGGACTCATCCGGAATCTCGAACAGGATATCGTCAACCTCCTTGGTATCGCTTACAACGCGACCCTTTTCTATCTCAATAACACGCTTGTTAAACTTTCTTACGAGGTCGTGCTCGTGGGTTACTACAAGAATCGTTGTGCCCTGAGCGTTTATCTCGGAGAGGAGCTCGATTATCTCGTAGCTCATTTCCGGGTCGATATTACCGGTAGGCTCGTCGGCGATTATGATTGCCGGGTTGTTGACCAGAGCTCTGGCGAGGCTTACTCGCTGCTGTTCACCGCCCGAAAGCTCGCTCGGACGATTCTGGGCCTTGTGGGAAAGTCCGACAAGCTCAAGAATATACGGAACTCTCTTCCTGACAGCGGACGGGCTGGCGCCGATAGCGCGCATAGCGAACGCTACGTTGTCATATACCGTCATCTTGTCGATAAGGCGGAAATCCTGGAAAACTATACCCATATTACGCCTGAGATACGGAACTTTCTTGCGCTTAAGCCTGGAGACCTCGATACCGTTTACCGTGATCGTACCCTGTGTAGGGGTTTCCTCGTGCATTATCAATTTTAGGAATGTACTTTTTCCGGCTCCGGACGCGCCTACAATAAAAACAAACTCGCCTTTTTCGATTGCAAGGCTGACGTCGTTGAGCGCGTGAGTTTCAGTGCCGAATCGTTTGGATACATTCTTAAACTCAATTATATTATCCATATATTACTCCTGAAAACTTCTAATCGGCATACTTACAGTATACTTAAAATATATTATAACACAACACCGCCCACTTGTAAACCAAAAATCACCAAAGTTTTCAACGATAAAATGTTGAAAGTCTGTGGAAACACTGTGGAAAGCGCAAGCGTTTTATTTTTTATTGTTATTGTCGTTTAGTTTGTTTTTTTATTTATTTTTTTCTTTTTTATTGTATTGGTTGTTTTAGTTGATTTAGGTTGTTTTTGGTTGTTTTTTTACGCAATTTTTTGTAACCTTTTCGGAAAACGAATTCTCATCGCTCGTTGCGTGAAACAGAAACAAAGCGAAAATGGTTTTTACAGAGAAAAAGGACTGCCGGTCGGGCAGTCCTTTGAGTATTAATATTTTGTCGGGTTAGCTGTGAGGTATTTCTTGACCATCAAAGCTACCTTGAACACAATAGCGTCCTCAAACTCGCGCAGGTCGAGACCTGTGAGCTTCTTGATTTTTTCAAGACGGTAAACGAGAGTGTTTCTGTGTACGAAAAGTTTTCTCGAAGTCTCGGAAACGTTGAGGTTGTTCTCGAAGAACTTCTGGATAGTAAAGAGAGTCTCCTGGTCGAGAGTTTCGATTGAGCCGCGCTTGAATACTTCTCTGAGGAACATATCGCAGAGGGTGTTGGGAAGCTGATAGATAAGACGGGCAATACCGAGGTTCTCGTAGCTGATGATGTTGCGCTCTGTGTCGAATACCTTGCCAACCTCAAGGGCAACCTGCGCCTCTTTAAATGAACGCGCCAGATCCTTGATACCTGTAACGGCAGTACCGATACCGACAACGGAATGAGTATAGAACTCGGACGAAAGAGTGTCGGAAATAGATGAAGCGAGCTTTTCGAGGTCGCGTCCGTCGGTGGCCTCGGCGATTTCCTTTACGAGAGCGATTTCCTTTTCGTTAATATTGATAACAAAATCCTTGCTCTTGTCCGGGAAGAGGTTTTGTACGACGTCAAGCGCCGAAACCTCGGTCTTGGACGTAATCTTGATAAGGAGACATACACGAAGGACATCGGAGTTAAAGTGAAGCTCTCTGGCCTTCAGATAGATGTCGCCGGGCAGAATGTTGTCCATAATAACATTCTTGATAAAGTTTGAGCGATCGTACTTTTCGTCGTAGTACTGCTTGATGTTTGTAAGGGAAACAGCGAGAACCTTGGCGGTTTTCTGCGCGTATTCATCATTACCCAAAACAAACACTGCGTACTCGGCGCGGTTAGCTGTGCCAAAGCTCTTGTAGGTAAATCCGTTTATAACAAACGGGGATGTGTTGACAAGAGTCTCGCTGTTGATGCTCTCGTCCACTTCTCCGATTTTACCCAGATCGGAGCAAGCGATAACTACAGAAGTCTCATCAATAACGCCGATAGTTCTGTCTACCGCGTCTTTCATCTGATGAATAATACCCTGGAATAATCTGTTTGACATAATTCTTTTCCTCTCTTCCGTTGCGATAATTATAACTAAATATACAAATCTAATTCATCTATAATTATCATTTTACACAAAAGCGAGCAAAAAATCAACCTTTTTTTACAAATATTAAAATGCTTTTTTATAGAATCTGCCGAAAGTGCGATTTTTGTCGGTTTTTGTAGCTTATTTTTGACATATTTTCACAAAAAAATACAATTTAAAGTTTAGATATCGGACAAACAAGCGTCGAGCTCGGCGGTTATTTTCTCCTTATCGAGCTTCTGACCGATGAAAACGAGTTTGATCATTCTGTCGCCGTATTTGTCATCCCATTCCTTTCGGAGCTGGGGATCCTCGGAGAGAGCCTTCTGCTGAACTGCCATAGGAGCCGAAGCCAGCCACTCGGCATAGTCGGATGCGCTGACCTGACGACCTGCCTGCTCAAGCATATACGCCCAGTCCTTGTCCTCCTTGAACCAGAAGATGCCCTTTGCTCGGATGATGTTCTTCGGGAATTTCTGGAGCCAAGCTTCGATTTTATCCCTGGCGAAGGGCTGACGGCGGTAATACACGAATGTGCCGATACCGTACTCCTCTACCTCGCCCTCGCCGTGATGGTGATGATGATGGTGATGACCGTGATGATGCTCATGCTCGTCGTGCTCATGATGATGCTCGTGCTCGTCGTGGTCATGATGATGCTCGTGCTCGTCATGCTCGTCATCATCATCGTCCAAATCAGCGTTTAACTCCTGAACCCACGCCGGGGAGCTCGCCACCTTCTCAAAATCAAAATTATTGGTATTAAGAATCTCGGACACGGGAACGTCACACTGAGTAGTCTCGATAAGCTTTGCCTGAGGCTGCAGCGCGCGGATAACCTGCTTGATCTTCTTGAGCTCGTCCTCCGATACGAGATCAACCTTGTTGATTATGATAGTGTTACAGAACTCAATCTGCTGGATGATAAGATTCTCGATATCCTCCTCGTCGATATTGTCGCTGAGCAGGGTTCCGCCGCAGCCGAACTCGGTCGAAAGTCTGGCGGCGTCCACAACGGATACGATATTGTCGAGACGACAGATTTTGGGAATCTTCGGGTCGTTATAGGAGCCGTCGAGCATAGATATCGTCTGCGCTATCGGAATAGGCTCGCAGATACCCGAAGCCTCGATGAGGATGTAGTCGAACTTATTAGCCTGAATAAGAGAACAAATCTGCTCGATTAAATCGGTCTTAAGCGTACAGCAGATACAGCCGTTTTGCAGCGGAACGAGGTTGTCGTCCTTTTCCTGAACTATACCGCCCTTCTGGATAAGCTCGGCGTCAATATTAACCTCGCCGATATCGTTGACGATTACGGCTACCTTGTAGCCCTCCTGGTTGTTGAGCACATGGTTGAGCAGAGTGGTTTTTCCTGCTCCGAGATAGCCCGTAAGCAGAGTAATAGGTACAATTTTACGCATATTTTTACTTCCCTTTCTGTTATTCTGTTCAATAGTATATCACTGTTTTCTTAAAATCACAATATAAATTTTTCGCAAAATGTACTCAGCATATTCATTTAGTGAATAAATATACGTGTAAATAACATTAATTTGCACAATTTTTCGAAAAAAAGAAAGAAATTTCAAATTTTTACTTGTATTTTTATTGAATATATATTAGTATATATGATGTTCGATATTTATATTATAAAGAAAAGAGGAAACTTTTATGAAAAGAATTGTATCAATCATTCTTGCGGCTGCAATGCTTTGCACAGCTGCTCTCGCGTTCACATCCTGCGGCGGCTCCGGCGATAATAAAGACGCCAAAAAGGAGCTCCATATGGCTACTAACGCTTTCTTCGAGCCTTACGAGTACTACGAGGGCAAGGAAGTTGTAGGTATCGACGCCGAGATCGCCAAGGCTATCTGCGACAAGCTCGGCTATGAGCTTGTAATCGACGATATGGACTTCGACTCCATCATCACAGCGGTTACATCCGGCAAGGCTGACTTCGGTATGGCCGGAATGACTGTAACCGACGAGAGAAAGAAGTCTGTTGACTTTACAGATTCCTACACAACCGCTACACAGGTTATCATCGTTCCCGAAAAGGACGCCAAGGTTACAGATTCCAAGACTCTCGAAACCGCTACAATAGGCGTACAGCTCGGCACAACAGGCGACCTGTATGTATCCGACCTCAAGAAAGCCAAGATCGAGCGCTTCAACAAGGGCGGCGACGCTGTACTCGCTCTCGCGCAGGGCAAGGTTGACGCTGTTGTTATCGACAACGAACCCGCCAAGGCATTCGTAAAGGCTAACAAGGGCCTCAAGATTCTTGACGAGCCTTTTGCCGACGAGGACTACGCTATCTGCCTCGCAAAGGGCAGCGAGCTCACAGAGGAGATCAACGGCGCTCTTAAAGAGCTTAAGGACGACGGTACAGTACAGAAGATCGTTGACAAATACATCAACAAATAATCTCTGAATCAACAGCAAAAGGGCAGGCTTGCCTGCCCTTTTTCAATATATGGAGTAACAATGAATGATTTTATTAACGGCATAAGCGAAAGCTTTGTCAAAACCTTTATAACAGAGGATCGCTGGCAACAGATTCTCGCGGGTTTGGGTACAACCCTCGAAATTACATTTTTTGCCCTTATACTAGGTCTTGTGCTTGGATTTTTGATCGCGATCATCCGCTCGACCTACGATATGAACCTCAAGGGTAAAAAGAGCAAAAGCGCCGGCGATGTGATTGTAAAAATTCTTAACGCCGTATGCAATATCTACATAACCGTAATCCGCGGCACACCTGTTGTTGTACAGCTTATGATTATGTACTTTATTGTATTTTTAAGTTCCAGAGACGGTATCATGGCGGCTATACTCTCGTTCGGAATCAACTCGGGAGCCTATGTCGCGGAGATCGTCCGCTCGGGTATTATGTCGATTGACAAGGGACAGTTTGAGGCGAGCCGCTCGCTGGGCTTTAACTACAGAAGCACTATGATACACATTATTCTGCCGCAGGCGTTAAAGAACGTTCTCCCCGCGCTCGGCAATGAGTTTATCGTGCTGCTCAAGGAGACATCCGTAGCCGGTTACGTGGCTATCCAGGATCTTACCTACATCGGTAATCTCATCCGCTCGCGCACATACGAGGCGTTCTTCCCGCTTATTACGGTAGCGGTGATTTACCTCGTGATTGTGCTGATAATCAGCTTCTTCCTAAAGAAGCTCGAAAGGAGGCTGCGTAACAGTGACCACTGATAATAATGTTTTGATCAAGGTAGAAAACCTGCATAAGCATTTTGAAGACATCGAGGTGCTAAAGGGCATCAACGCCGAAATCTGCAAGGGCGACGTTATCGTTATTATCGGAGCCTCGGGTTCGGGCAAGAGTACGTTTTTACGCTGCCTTAACAGACTGGAGGAGCCGACAGACGGCAAAATCTACTTTGAGGGCGTAGATATCACAGACCCCAAGACCGACATCAACCTTCACCGCCAAAAAATGGGAATGGTGTTCCAGCAGTTCAACCTGTTTCCGCATATGACGGTACTCAGGAATATGACTCTCGGCCCGATGAAGCTTCTTAAACAGAGCAAGGAAGAAGCCGAGGCAAACGCTATGAAGCTGCTCGATCGGGTAGGACTCGCGGACAGAGCCGACGCTTATCCCGGACAGCTGTCGGGCGGACAAAAGCAGCGTGTTGCAATTGTAAGAGCGCTGGCGATGAACCCTGACGTACTACTGTTTGACGAGCCGACATCCGCTCTCGACCCCGAAATGGTCGGCGAGGTGCTTGACGTTATGAAGAGCCTTGCCCGAGAGGGTATGACGATGGCTGTAGTAACCCACGAGATGGGCTTCGCGAGAGAAGTAGGCACACAGGTTGTGTTTATCGACGAGGGCGTAATAGTAGAACAGAACTCCCCGGAGGAGTTTTTCAGCAACCCTAAGAATCCGAGACTGAAAGACTTTTTGTCAAAGGTAATATAGCAGAAAAGCGTGCTTTGCAGCACGCTTTTTTGATTAGAAAATCCAGGTTATAACGAATATCGCATTTAAAATCTTAAACAAACGCACGGGAGATTCTTTCTTTATCGGGTTTCTCCCCTATCACTATCACGACATCCTGTCCTTTTGGGACGGGATTTATTTTTGTCTGGTTTTTGGTAGAGTTGAACTCGTACCACTGTCCGTCCTCGTAATAAAATCCCTTTATACGGAAAATATTGCCGTACTCCAAACTGGTGAACAGCTTCCGCGCCGCGGCGGCTATAGCCTTACGCGACAGTTTAAGATCCATAAAATACAGGGTTTTGTAGCCGTCGTCGGACAGAGGAAGCTTTATATAATCCGCGGGATAGTATCCGGACTTCGAGAGCTTTTCAAAATCCTCCGCGGAAAAGTCATCCCAGTTTTTGCTTATGATTATACCGGAAATATCACGCCCGCATTTTATAAAGCTCAGCGCGTCGTTCAGGTTTTTCACAGCCGATTGAAGCTCTTTTTCGGAAGCCAGCTGAGTCTTGCTGAGTACAATCGCTCCGGCTCCGGCGCATTGTGACGCGAGCAGACTTTTGGACTGAGGAGACCATTCGCCGTTGTATGTCGGATCGACCACCGCGACAACACTTCCGGTCTCGTACCAGCGGTCGAGGGGTTCCTCGCGCAGAGTATCAAAAAACTCGTCCGTATCAAATATCCCCGACGGCTCGACGATCACACGGTCATAGCCGCACATACCCATTGCAATCAGCTTTGTTTTAAAACGTCTTTTGTGGCAGTCGGCGTCACAGGCTCCGGCAACTGTCTCTATCACGCAATTGTCCGAGGCGATATCCGCCAAAAGCATCATATCGACATTTACCGCGCCGTAGTCGTTTTCGAGTATTCCGAGCTTTTCGCCCTTTTGCAGAAAATATGAAGCGTACAGCTTCAGAAATGTGGTCTTTCCCGACCCGAGAAAGCCTGTGATTAAATCTATTTTCGTCATAATTCACCTAAGTCAGCGGATATTCCACGGTTATATCGGGTTCGATTCCCGTAGAGTTCTTAAAAAGCCGTGAGATATCCTCTTTTGCCTTCTCAGCGTCTTTTTCCTCAAAGGGTACAACAACATCAAAACTCAGTTTTATCCCGTCAGAGCTGTCGTAAAGCCTTAAATCGTGGAAGCTGTAGGCGCTGTTGTATCCTGAGATAACTTTTTCGGCAATGTCTTTATATCTCTTTGTTTGACTGTCGCCCAGGGCTACGGGGTCGATATGGATTGTAATGCTGATGTTGAGCTCGTCCTTTATTTTTCGCTCTATAGAATCAACCAGTCTGTGCGCTGTGATAAGGCCGAGGTTGTCGGCGATCTCCGCGTGAGCCGATGCAATCGTATGTCCTGCGCCGTAGCTGTGAACTATGATGTCGTGAACACCCAGTACGTTGTCGTTGTCGAGGATCAGCTCCTCCAGCTTATAGGTGGTCTCTCTGGACGGAGCCTGACCGAGCAGAGGATTGAGGATATCGCGCAAAATCGAAATTCCCGACCAGAACACGAACACCGCGACAAAGATTCCGACTATACCGTCGATCCGGTTCAGCGATAAAAACTCGGACGCGGCCAGTGCCGCTACAGTCGCCAGAGTCGCGATACAGTCGTTGAGGCTGTCCTGGCGTACCGCCTTTAGCCCCACGCTGCCGGACTTTTTATATAATCTGTGGTTAAACAACGCCATCCATAGCTTTATACAGATTGACGCCGAGAGTATTATTATAAAAAACGGGTTAAAGCTCAGCGACTGCGGATTTATTATTTTTTCCACCGAGCTTTTGAGCAGTTCAAAGCTTACGGTAAAAATCGAAAAGGCTACCACCAGCGCGGCGATGTACTCAATCCTGCCGTGGCCGAAGGGGTGCTCCCTGTCAACCGGCTTGCGCGACAGCTTGGCTCCGATTATGGTGACGATATTGGTCGCGGAATCGGACAGGTTGTTGAACCCGTCCGCGCATACGGATACCGAGCCGGACAGTATGCCGACGGTAAACTTCAGCGCGCAGAGTATCAGGTTGCAAATTATACCCGTTATTCCGCTCAGTACCAGACCCCTCTCGCCGCTGTCGGGCTCACGGTGTTGATTATTATTCATTTTTGACAACCACATCCATAAAACAGCAGTCGTTTATACCGTTACAAAAGCTTTGCGGCAACAAATTATCCATATTATCCTCCTTGTATTATATAAAAGTAGTTATAATAGTCCATTCTCAAGGACTGTATGCTATACTGTGTAAGATACTGTGGATTAGTTTCATCCTCCTACCGC
>CADAEZ010000021.1 GCA_902787145.1 uncultured Ruminococcus sp. | reverse complement strand
AGAAGCGGTAAAAAACAGTCCGCTTACGATACAAATGTCTATGTACGGTGGCTTTGAACAGGTAGGTTCTCTGGGTATGGACCTACCGAGAAACGATACAAACATTACCACAAAACCGGGCGACGTCATACTGTACTCAGGAAATCAGATGGTAGTGTTCTACGGCTCCAATACATGGGCATACACACGCATCGGTCGCGTCACCGACAAAACAGAGGATGAATTAACACAACTGCTTTCAAACGGCAGCGTAACAATTACAATTACATACTGAATAAAACAGGAGGTACAGCTATGAAAACAGCAGATTTAATAATGACACAGAAATGGGATAAGACTTTTCCGAAAAGCGATAAGGTGGATCACAGCAAGGTGACTTTTATCAACCGTTACGGTATCACGCTCGCGGCTGATATGTATGTACCGAAAAACTCAGACGGCAAGTTGCCCGCAATAGCTGTTTGCGGTCCTTTCGGCGCGGTCAAGGAGCAGTGTTCGGGATTATACGCGCAGACGATGGCGCAACGCGGCTTTTTAACAATCGCTTTCGATCCGTCTTTTACAGGCGAAAGCGGCGGCGAGCCGAGATATATGGCTTCTCCCGACATCAACACCGAGGATTTTCAGGCGGCGGTTGATTTTCTCTCCAACTGCGATAAAGTCGATCCCGAACGTATTGGTATCATCGGTATTTGCGGCTGGGGCGGTATGGCGCTGAACGCCGCGGCGATTGATACGCGAATCAAGGCGACAGTCGCCTCCACAATGTACGATATGACGCGCGTCAACGCAAACGGCTATTTCGACAGCGAGGACAGTGAAGAACAGCGCTACGAGAAAAAACTCGCGCTCAATAAGCTTCGCACCGCAGAATACGCAAAGGGCGAATACTCCCGCGGCGGCGGATGTGTGGAGCTTCCTGTGCCCGATGATATGCCGTTCTTTGTTAAGGACTACAGCGAGTATTACAAAGGCAGAGCATATCACGAGCGCTCGCTTAATTCCAACGAGGGCTGGAACAGTATCGGCTGTATGTCATTTATGAATCAGCCGATTCTGAAGTACACAAACGAGATACGCTCATCCGTCCTGATCATCCACGGCGACAAGGCTCACTCCTGCTACTTCGGCAGGGACGCTTACGCCGATATGACAAAGGACAGCAAGTACACCGACAATAAAGAGCTGATGATAATCGAAGGCGCGGTTCATACCGATTTATACGACAACACAGAAGTCATCCCCTTCGACAAAATGGAAAGCTTTTTCAACGCGATGTAACGAATAACGCGCAACAAAAAAATAAAAAACTGTTCTCACAAAAAGAGAACAGTTTTTTCATCATAACATATTGACACAGTGTCAGTAAAGATGTATAATATAGTTGTTGACATAATGTCAGCAACAATTACTTACAAAAGGAGATTCGAAATGATCAAGGGGACACCCGAGCTGATTGAAAAACGCAGAGAAGAAATCGTCAACGCCTGCGAAGAATTATATCAGACAATGAGTTTTAAAGAAATCACGCTCAAGGAAATCGGAAACGTCACTGAATTTTCCAGACCTACAATATATAATTACTTTAAAACGAAGGAGGAAATTTTCCTCGCTCTGTTCAAACGTGAGTACGACAGATGGAACAAAGACTTGCAATCTATCTTAGATGATTATGAAGCTTTATCCAAAGAGGATATCGCGGATAAAATCGCCGCTTCGCTGCAAAAACGCACCCAGCTTCTGCGGCTGCTCTCGATGAACAACTACGAGATGGAGGCGAACAGCCGTCCCGAGCTGCTGACAGATTTCAAGCTATCCTACGGCGCTTCGTTAAAACTATTCGCCCGTATTCCCGAAAAATTCTGTCCCGATATGAGCGCTCAGCATATACAGGACTTTATCTATATGTTCTTCCCGTTTATGTTTGGTATCTACCCCTACACTGCCGTAACCGAGAAACAGCGTACAGCAATGAAGGAAGCGAACATAGACTATAAATATCAAACGGTCTACGAAATCACATATACTTATTTGATTAAACTGCTTGGCGACTGATAACGCCGGAACAGGAGGAAAAATGAAATACACAAAGCTTGGTAATTCAGATTTAAACGTGTCGCGTATTTGTATGGGCTGTATGGGCTTCGGAGACGCAAAAAGAGGACAGCACAGTTGGACGATAGACGAAGCGCATACAAAAGAGATTATCAAACACGGCTTGGAGCTGGGCGTGAATTTTTACGATACCGCTATCGCCTATCAGAGCGGAACGAGTGAACAGTATGTCGGACGCGCCATCAGGGATTTAGCACAGCGCGAGGACGTCGTAGTCGCGACAAAGTTTCTTCCGAGAACACAGGACGAGATTGAAAACGGCATCACAGGACAAAAGCATATCGAGAATATGATCAACACAAGTTTGCAAAACCTCGGTATGGATTATGTGGACTTGTACATCTATCATATGTGGGACTGGAACACCCCCATATATGATATCCTCGACGGGCTTAACAAAGCAGTTAAATCGGGAAAAGCAAGGTACATCGGTATATCCAACTGCTTTGCGTGGCAGCTTGCTAAAGCGAACGCGATTGCCGAAAAAGAAGGCTTCGCAAAATTCGTCTCCGTTCAGGGGCATTACAACCTCATTTTCCGTGAGGAAGAGCGAGAAATGGTTCCGTTCTGCGAGGAAGAAAACATTGCGCTGACACCTTACAGCGCGCTTGCGAGCGGCAGATTATCACGCCAAAAAGGTGAACAAGATACCAAACGCGCGGCAGAGGACGCTTACGCAAAATTCAAGTACGACGCAACGGCACAGCAGGACAGCGTTATAATCGACCGCGTATCGGAGCTTGCGCAAAAGCACGGCGTATCTATGACGGAGGTATCCTTGGCGTGGCTGCTTACAAAAGTCACCTCTCCCGTAGTCGGCGCGACAAAGCTGCACCATATCGAAGGAGCGGCAAAGGCGGTCGACTTAACGCTGACAGATGACGAACTCGCATATCTGGAGGAACCGTATGTACCGCATCCTTTAGCCGGTGTAATGGCGCAGAACAAACGTGAAAACGCAAAAGAAAAACACGTCTGGACAACAGGCAGTCAAAAGATAAGGGAGAAATAATCAATGGCAGAAAAAATCGTACAAACAGCAGGCAGAGAACAGCTCGGCGAATTTGCCCCTGCGTTTGCTCACCTCAACGACGACATATTGTTTGGCGAGGTATGGAACGAAACCGCAATCGACACAAAGACAAAATGTATAATAACGGTTGTATCGCTGATGGCGTCGGGTATCACCGATTCGTCGCTGGGCTACCATTTACAGAACGCAAAAGCTCACGGCGTAACAAAGGAGGAAATCGCCGCGATTATCACCCACGCTACTATGTATGTCGGCTGGCCGAAGGGTTGGGCGGTATTCAGGCTGGCTAAGGATATCTGGAACGAAAACGCTCCCGCAATCAGCGATAAAGACAAATTTCAAAATGATATCTTCTTCCCCATCGGCGAAATCAATCCTTACGGAGATTACTTTGTCGGCCAAAGCTATCTTGCGCCGATTACGATGGATCAGGTTCCGATATTTAACGTCACCTTTGAACCCGGTTGCCGCAACAATTGGCATATACACCACGCGACACAGGGCGGCGGTCAAATGCTGATCTGCGTCGGCGGCAGAGGCTGGTATCAGGAGGAAGGTAAGGCGCCGATTGAGCTTAAAGAAGGTTCTGTTGTCAATATCCCCGCGAATGTCAAGCACTGGCACGGCGCGGCTAAAGACAGTTGGTTCTCTCACTTAGCTCTTGAAATCAGCGGAGAAAACGCCTCTACAGAATGGTGCGAGCCGGTAGCTGATGAAGAATACGAAAAACTATAAAAAGCTAAAAGAAAGGCGGATCATTATGAAAAGAATAATCGCGTTGGCGACAACACTGGTAATGATACTTATGTTTGCGGGCTGCGCGGCAAGCAACACGGAAAATCAATCAAAAGCTGAAACAAAGGCGGCTGCCGCAAGCACTTCCGAAGCGGCAGACACAACCACTGCGGAAAAGAACGATACCGACAACAGTAGCAAAGCTCTGGTCGCTTACTTCTCAGCAACGGGTACAACAGAGCGTGTCGCAAAAGTCATCACAGACTGCGCAAACGCCGATATTTATGAAATCACCGCGGCGAAGCCATATACATCAGCAGATTTAGATTATAACGACAGCAACAGCCGCACGACAAAGGAGCAGAACGATAATACCGTCCGACCCGAAATCGGCAGTAAGAAAATTGATCTTGAGCGTTATGATACTATCTTCATCGGTTTTCCGATTTGGTGGGGTGAAGAACCGAGGATAATGGACACCTTTGTGGAAAGCTACGACTTGACAGGAAAAACAGTTATCCCCTTCTGTACTTCGGGCAGCAGTTCGATAGATACTGCCGCCGACAACCTCAAAGCGAACGCCAAAAGCGGCGATTGGAAGGACGGCAGACGTTTTTCCGCCGAAGTTACAAAAAATGAAATTGATGAATGGTTAAAAACATTATAAAATAAGGAGAAAAGTTATGAGTAAAAAATTAGTTGCATATTTTTCCGCAAGCGGAACAACAGCAAATGTAGCAAAAAATCTGGCAAACGCAGCCGGAGCGGATTTATACGAAATAAAGCCCGCTGTTCCCTATACAAAGGACGACCTCAACTGGATGGATAAACAAAGCCGCAGTTCGGTTGAGATGCGTGATAAAAGCTCGCGTCCGGCGCTTGCCGATACTGACGCAAAAATCGCGGACTATGATACCGTTTTTGTCGGGTTCCCGATTTGGTGGTATATCGCGCCGACAATCATCAACAGCTTTTTGGAGGCGTATGATTTCAGCGGCAAAAAGATAGTGCTGTTCGCTACCTCCGGCGGATCGGGATTCGGCAAAGCTGTCGCATCGTTACAGCCCAGCGCTCCGAAAGCAACTATCACTGAGGGCGAGATTCTCAACGGCAGACCAAGCGAAGCAAAGCTCAAAGCTTTCGCTGATAAATTTTGATTCATCACAAACACCGAGGCAAGAGAGCTTAGCTTTTTAATTTAACAAACTTACTTTTTAGGGAGTATCACTGATACTCCCTTAATTCTTTTGGTAGATAAAACGCAATATAAATATTATGAAACGCGTTTTCCGGTATTTTCCTTAAACAATTTTCGCATTTTTTTATTTTCAGAAAATTTTTTAAAAATTTTTTTGAAAAAAGTGTCACAAAATTGCCCTTTACAGGGTTATAGTATATAGAGGGTTTAATTTCCGCTCAAAAAATTAAAGGAGAATATGAAAATGAAAAAACTAATCAGTATGTTAATCTGCGCGATAATAGCGACCAGCTCCTTCGCCGCTGTACCGACAGGCGTGTACGCCGCGTCAAAGGACGTAAGCCTGAAGAAAAGCTCCGCTACGCTCAAGATTAAGAAAGAAAACGGTAAGAACGTTTTCGGCACAACAAAAATCAAAATCAAAAAGGCAAAAGGCGTAAAAATCACGAAGAAATCATTTAAGATTTCCAAAAAAAGCATAGCCAAAGTATCAAAGACCGGTAAGGTAACAGCCAAAAAGCAGGGCAATACCAAGATCACCGTCAGCGTAAAGTACAAGCTTAATGGCGATACATATAAGAGCAAGCTAAAGTTTAAGCTGACTGTTAAGGATTTGCGCAAAAAGAATACGCCCAAAAAATCCGCTGCGGTAAAACCGCAGACAGCTACAACCGCTCCGGCCGAGGTAACTACCGCCGCCGAGGAAAGCACAGCTCCGTCAACAGAAGTTACTCAGGCCGCGACAGAGACCGATCCGTCGACAGAGCTTCCTACAACTATCGCCGAGGAAACAACACAAACCGCTGAGACTACAGAAGCGCCTTCAACCACAGAGCCCGCTACAGAAGAAACAACACAGGCTCCGACTGCAACAGCTACCGAAGAAACATCCTCGGACAACACCGCGGAAGAAATTGCAGAGACTACAGAAGAAGCCTCAACAACAGATGCATATGAAACTACCGAGCCGACCGAGTCCGCAACAGAAGAAGCTACCGAAGAAACTAAGGACGAAGAAGCTCAGGGCGGAGAAAGCTATACAGACGCTACAGACCCCGCAACAGTTACCGAGCCCGACACAGAGCCCGATGAAGGAGAAATAACAGAGCCCTTTAACTACAAAAAGCTCTATAACTTCTCGAACAAGCTCTACGAAATGTGCTCAGAGTACGAGAGCGGCGACTTTGTTATCTCCCCTATCTCGGTATATATGGCTTTGTCGATGCTCCACAACTTCGGCGACAATACAGTAAAGCGCGAGGTCGAGGAGCTCGTCGAGATGAGCGACGCGGACATCGCTAAATCAGCCGAGCTTATGGAAAAGCTTGTGCGCGATTACACGCAATACAACTATTTTACAGGCGAAGACGAGGTAGTCGCCAAAGTAAACCTCGTAAACTCCGTATGGTTCGACGATCATCTTGTAACAGATCCCGACGCGGTTAAAAAATTCGTAGATGAAACCAACAGCGAACAGTTTATCGCTCCTTTCGCCGATGATAACAAAAAGGCGAATCAGGACATCACAGATTACGTCAAAGAAAAGACTAACGGACTTATCGACCGCGACTTTAATATTTCGGCTGGTACTCTCGTAACGCTCATCAACACCTTGTACTTCAAGGAAAACTGGGATATCGAGATGGAAGAACTCTATACCAAAAACGGAAACTTCCTGTATCCCGAAGGTGAAAAAGAGATAGAGTACCTGATTGGTACATATGTATTCGGTCAGGCTCAGGAAACTGATAGCTGTGATTATTACTATATCAACACCAAGCACGGCTATAGAATCTACTTTGTTGTACCTAAGGACGGACATGAGCTTAAGGAAGCTTTGAATGCCGAGAACCTCAACAAGGTACTTTCCGACAATGAATACAACGGCACAGACGATAACGGCGATCTTCACTACACACGCTGTATCTTCCCTGAGTTTAAGATAGACAGCAGCTTATCGCTGGCGCAGATTTTTGCGGATAACGAGTATCTTCATAACACTTTCATAGAGTTTTTCTCCAATATTACTCCGTATAGCAGCCTCGCTGTATCCGACATCATTCATCAGGCGGTTATTGATGTAGAAAGAAAGGGTATCGAGGGCGCCGCTGTTACAATCATCGAAATAGAAGCAGGCTGTGCTCCCGACGATGACGAAACTCCGCAGCCGAAGATTTATTATCACGATTTCGAGATTAATAAGAACTTCGGATTCTTAATCACAGATTATAACAACACAGTACTGTTCGAGGGTCAGGTTACGGCTCCGGGCGTATAAAATCACAGACTCAAGCCGGCTTGAATACTCAGGCCGGCTTATGCCAATTTTTGACAATTAAAAGATAAATATTACAATTGAATTATCTGCTTGAATGTTATACAATACTATAATGAAAAGGAGTGACATTATGAAAAAAATAATATCAGTTTTGATTTCGGCTGTTATGGTAATGAGTATTTTTTCGTCATTACCGGCGGGAGTTTTCGCGGCTTCTAAAAAAGTAAGCCTTAAGAAAACCTCCGCAACGCTGAAAATCACAAAAAAGAAAGGCAAAACCACATTCGGCTCTGCCAAAATCAAGGTTAAGAAGGCTAAGGGCGTAAGAATCGCAAAGATTACTTACAACAGTAAAAACGCCAAAATCGCTAAGGTGACAAAAAAAGGCAAAGTCAAAGCGGTCAGCGCCGGAAAAACAAAAGTAATCGTAAAGGTAAAGTTCAGCTTTAAGAAAAAGCTTTACTCAAAAGCACTTAAGTACAAAGTTACGGTTACAGATTCAAGAATCAAGAAGGTTATACCGGCACAGCCTGTGTCTGTACCTGCTACCGACGCTACGGAACAAATTGTTACGACCGAATCGGCACAGACAGCTACATACGAGACTGCCGAAACTAAAGAAGGAGATACAACCGAGCCTCAGACAACAGCTCAGCCCACATATACAACTGAGGCGCAAATCGCAACCGATCCCTCCGAGGATAACACAACAGAGTATAATCCCGAAACTACAGAAACCAATTGGCAGGATAATCCGTACGACACAGGCCACTGTGTAGTTGACTCGTCCTCGGTTCCGGAAGAATCGGAAACCGACTGGCGTGATAATCCATATGACACAGGCCACTGTGTAGTTGACCCGTCCTCGGTTCCGGAAGAATCGGAAACCGACTGGCGTGATAATCCATATGACACAGGCCACTGTGTAGTTGACCCGTCCTCTATACCGGAATCAGCGACAACTTATCCACCGACCCCGGTTCCTACAATGACCGCGCCGATATCTTTTCTGCCGACCTACAATCCGGGTGAAACAGCGACCGCGCCGATATCTTATCTGCCAACCTACAATCCGGGTGAAACAGCTACCGCGCCGATATCTTATCTGCCGACCTACAATCCGGATGACACAGGTCACTGCGTAATCGACCCGTCTTCTATTCCCGATGAATCGGAAACAAGCTGGCAGGATAATCCCTACGACACAGGTCACTGTGTAATCGACCCATCCTCTATTCCCGATGAATCGGAAACCAACTGGTGGGACAATCCCTACGATACAGGTCACTGCGTAATCGACCCGTCATCTATTCCCGATGAATCGGAAACAAGCTGGCAGGATAATCCCTACGACACAGGTCACTGCGTAATCGACCCGTCAACATATACCGAAGAGACTGTAGCGGCAAAGTCACGCGCGCTCAACGCAGTAAACGAGCCGTCGGATCTATACGAAATAACTGATGAGGAATTCCGCGAGAAACTTTCAAAGCTCTCAAACAAGCTCTACGACCTCAGCGCCGCTAAGGAAAACGGAAACTTCGTGATGTCACCGGTATCGGTATATATGGCGCTTACAATGCTATATGAAATCGGCGACAGCGACGTAAAAGCCGATATTGAAAGCTTCCTCGAAATGAACAGCACGGATATCGCGAAAACCGGCAAGCTGTTCCGGGAACTGGCTAAAGACGGTATAAATACAAAGCTCAGCCTTACAAACTCGGTATGGCTGAATCAGGGACAAAACTATGACGAAACTACGCTAAAGAAACTTGCAGACGACCTCTACTGTTATGCTTACGAGGCTCCTTTCGGCGAAGACAATCAAGCTGCAAACCAAGCGATTCGAGATTTTATCAAGGATAGAACAAACGGATTGATTGACAGAGACTTCGGCCTTGACGAGAACACCCTGCTCACGCTTATAAACACCCTGTATTTTAAGGATTTATGGGATACGGAGAGTTCAGACGGTCTGTCGGTATCACAGCGTGAGTTTAAGACTGCGAACGGCAACAAGTCGTGCGAGTTCCTGACCGGTGAGTATATTTACGGACAGGTTATGTCTGTAAATAACGCCGACTACTTCTATACCGAAACAAAGTCGGGCTGCAAGGTAAAATTCATACTTCCTAAAGAAGGCTACACCCTTAAGGACGTTATGAAAAAAGACACACTCACAGCTATCAACAAAACAACAGACTACAAAGTTGTTGACGACAACGATAGATATCATATGACAAGGTGTATCTTCCCCACCTTCAAGATTGAAAGCGAGGCAAAGCTTACAGAAGCGCTGAAGGAGAACAAACTACTGACAAAAGCCTTTGCTCCTTTTATGTCGCCCATTGTAAATAACAGTACGCTCTATCCTGCCGGAATAATACACAACGCGACAGTTAAATTCGATAAATACGGAATCGAAGGCGCGGCTGTGACAATTGAGCCTATGGCAGGCGCAGGATGCGTGGACTATTTCCACGACTTTGTGCTTGACAGAGAATTCGGCTTTATCATTACAGACGAGAACGACGTAATCCTCTTTGAGGGTCAGGTAACAAATCCATAACGCAAACGGGCTGTCGCAAGTCGCGACAGCCCATTCTATTCTTCACAAAAGTTACCTAAAAAGCTGAATCCCGGCAGTTCCTCGCTGAGTTGGCACAGGAGCTTTGTTACTCCCCTGCTCTTTACATTACCCGAAAAATCCAGGTAGAAAAGATATTCAAAATCCCCTCCCGATATTGGTCTGGACTCTATCTTTGTAAGGTTTAGCCCTTGTGAGTGAAATCTGCACAACAGGCTGTACAGCGAGCCGGCTACGTGCGGAAGCGAGAAGCACAGGCTGACCTTGTTAGCGTCTTTGGATATACAAAGCTTTTTGGAAATAACAATAAAACGCGTGGCGTTGTTGGGATTATCCTGAATATGGTTGTCAAGCACCTTAAGCCCGTACTCCTCGGCCGCCTTATACGGACATATTGCCGCGAGGTTTAGGCGTTTTTCCCCGGCTGTATCACGAGCGGCTACGGCAGTGTTTGAGCAAGGCAGAGGCTCAAAATTCATCTTATCCGTATAGGACTTGCACTGTGACAACGCCTGTGGGTGAGAAATCACCTTTTCGATATCGCCGATTTCGGACTGCTTTAGTCCGGCTAGGCAGTAGTCAATGGGCATATTCAGCGCGGAAATAATATAAAAGCGATAGCGCAGGATAAGGTCGTATACCGCAGATACCGAGCCCGCGGTGGAATTTTCGACAGGAAGAACACCGTAGTCACATTCGCCGTTTTTAACCGCCTCAAAGACGTCGCCGAAGGTCTTGTAGTTTTTCAGCGTACCGTCGGGGAAAAGCAAGGAAGCCGCCTCGTGAGAGTTTGCGCCCTTTATTCCCTGAAACGCGACGCTCACGTTTTTATTGTCGGGCATTTCGGCGGCATTCAATATTAATTCTTTTAAAGAATTATTAACCCCTACAATATCATACTGCGCCGCGCGGCTGAGTTCCATTAGATTTGTGTATAAAAGCTTGACCGAGGGAGCGTAATCTTCGCCGAGTAATTCGGCTTTTTTTATTACCTCTTTCTCACGTTTTTCATCAAGGACAGGCAGGTTGTTCTCTTTTTTATAGACAGCTACCTGTTTAGAGACATCCATTCGACGCTTAAAGAGGTTTATCATTTCGCGGTCGATGCTGTCTATTTCCTTTCTTATTTCGTTTAAATCTTTCATTTCATACTTTCCTTTAGTCCTAAGATTCGTTTTGCGACTTTATCGAACTGCGCCGGGGTCAGCGACTGAGCTCCGTCGGACAGAGCGTGAGGCGGGTCGTTGTGCACCTCGATAATCAATCCGTCTGCTCCGGCGGCAACTGCTGCCATAGCGAGCGGTTCCACGAGCCAGCTTTTGCCCGAAGCGTGGCTTGGGTCAACTACTACCGGAAGATGAGAAAGCTTCTTCACAATCGGGATCGCCGAGATATCAAGTGTGTTGCGTGTGTAGTTTTCGTAGGTTCTTATACCTCTTTCGCAGAGAATGACGTTGTCATTGCCGCCGGCCATAATATACTCGGCGCTCATCAGCCACTCCTCGATTGTCGCCGACAATCCGCGCTTCAGGAGTACGGGCTTGTCGACCCTGCCGAGTTCCCTAAGAAGGTCGAAGTTCTGCATATTTCTGGCGCCGACCTGGATTATGTCGACGTTTTCGAACATATCAATATGCTCGGTTCGCATTATCTCGGACACTATTGGGAGTCCGGTTTCTTTTCTAGCTATTTTAAGCAGGTCGAGACCCTCGGACTTTAGTCCCTGGAAGGCGTAGGGCGAGGTTCTGGGTTTGAAGGCGCCTCCCCTGAGCAGGGTCGCTCCTGAGTTTTTAACCGACCGGGCGATTTCGACAATCTGCTTCTCGCTCTCTACCGAACAGGGTCCTGCTATAATATGCAGGCTGCCGTCGCCGATAACTATGTCCTCTGTGATTTTTATCGCGGTATTGTCGGGGTGGAACTTTCGGTTAGCCTTTTTGTACGGCTCCTGAACGCGCTTTACGCTCTCGACGATGTCCTGGGCGTCGATATACTCGATATCAACTGTGTGGGTGTCACCGATAAGTCCGAGGACTGTGGAGTGGATTCCGTCCCAGCGGTTGACCTTTACATCATAGTCGGAGCACAGCTTGTCGGTGAAAAGCTGGATCTGCTCCGGGGGTGTTGACGGTTTTAATACGATAATCATATAAATCTCTCCTTAAAAATAATTATAAATTTATTAATTTGCGCGCAGCGTGATGCCGGCGGACAATTTTAATCCTTTTATTTTAGCAGGTGTCAGTATTTTACAGGTTGTTGTATACTGACAAATAAAAAAGTGTGGCACACGGTTAGTGTGCCACACCTGATGTAATAACCTGAGTAACATTCTAGCATAGCAAACTAACCTTACCGTATGTAAAGGCGGTAAAGTTGAATGTAAAGCTAAAATTGTTTACAGATTTAAGAGTCTTTTTCATAATATCCTCGCAAAAGAAAACACTTTAACGTTTCAATGTGTTAAATAATACAACACTGTTTCTGATTTGTCAAGTACATTACGGACTATGACGAGAATCTTTCACAATGTAAAAGCAGCTCATCCTCTCCGCAGAATCCCACCGACGCTCCGTTAAAGCCTATCTTTATCCCGGCGAATACTACTGCTTTTCTGAGAGCTTGTTCGGCGTTATTATCCTTGGAGTAAAAATGCAGGAAAGCCGAAAACAGCGCGTCTCCGGCTCCGACAGTGTTGACGACCTTAACGTTTTTACAGGCGGGTATCGTTACCTTCCTTTTGCCGTCAAACAGCATAGCTCCCCTGTCACCCATTCCGATTACTATAATTCTGTTGCGGTAGCGGTTGTATATCCGGGTTATAAACTCCCCGGCATCGCAGGGAAGCTTTTCGTCGCTCATAAAGAGTATATCGGCGTTCTCCATAAAGTCACGATTGTATTCGTCATCGGGGTCGCTGAGCACATGGACGTCTGTAGCGGTAAGTATGCCTTGGGATTTCGCCGTCTTTATAAGCTCACGGTTAAAGTTTATATTACACAATGCGGCGATATCGCAGTCCGACATATCCACATCACCGGATACAAGAGTCTGCTCCTGGATATCTTTCAGGTCACAGTAGATCTGACGTCTGCCCCTCTTATCATACAGAACCGTCGATACAGGAGTGTTTTTGAGATTATAGCATATGCTGTCGGCGCTAATCCCGTTCATTTTAAGCTCGTTTTTGACTCGTTCGCCTTCGGGATCATCAGCGAGGAACGATACAAGCCTGACCTCGTCGCCCAAAGCTTTAAGCGCCTTGGATATATTAAATCCCACTCCCGATACGTTGGAGTTGATACCGAAGAACGGATAATCAATGGGATAGTATTCGATTGGGAAGCTTTTTACGGCTACGGTAGTTTCTACATTAAGAAGTCCCGAAACCAGTATTTTCATATATCTCACTCCTTTTGCTTATATACTAGCAAATACAAAGAAAAAAGTCCATAAAACAGATAAAAAATCTTATAAGATTATAGACACAGGACTGTGTTTTTGATATTATTAGAATAATCAGGAGGTGCGCTATGGCTTATTTTGGAAAGTTTTATCTGGACAAAGAAAAAGACATCATCGTTGAACTCGATATGGACGAAAACGGGCTTGGATATACCCTGCGCACTCCGAACCACGCAAAAGGGAATCTTATCACCAACCTGGCAAAGCTGTGCGGGCTGGAGCTGTCAAATGGGAAAGACGGTCTAAAGGTTATAAAGGGCAGGGTGCCGTGCTATATTGACGAAAAGAACCGCGAGATATATGTTTTCAGACTTTCGGATACCAAGGTAGCCAATATCTATCCATACGGAGTTATCGAGAGACGGGCATATATCCCTGCGATTTCCAAAACTTTGATGAGTCAGACGAAGGATTATAACCTCGATATAAAAATGACGCTCGTAAAAACCTTTATCAGGCGCGAATACAAGTTCAAAACCGACCTGCACACACATATGAACGCGAACCTCGACGCGGATTTGCTGATAGCTCTCGGCATTTATCACCAGATACGCTATCCGCTGTACTACGTAAAAAAGCTAAAGCTCCGGCTAAGCGAAGCTCAGACAGAAGCGCTGGAAGCACAAAGAAAAACCACTGCCGAAAAATACGTCAACTCTGGGCTTAAGGGCAAATATCTCACGCGTAAAATTGACGATAACACCTACATAAACTTCGCCGACCTGATACTTAACAACCTGGAAAACGCGGAATATAATATCCCGAAAATAAGGGCTTCGTTAACAATACTAAAGGACGGTCAGGCGGTATTTACAAATCTCGAAAAGGTGTATCTGTATCGGTATGTGTTTACAAAGGGAGTACCCTGTGACAACAGGATAACGCTCAGGAGCTTTCGCCGGATTCCCGACTCGGACATAACCGAGGCGCTGGGACAGATGATTGCGGACGGCAAAAGTCCGGACTACAAAAACCTCACCTTGTTCCAAAACAAGCTGCTGTGGATAGCAAGGAGCTGTAACAGACGGGGAGTTATCTATACAGAAATATCCGACACTACCCTCGTAAAGCCTGCCGCGGCCGAAATGTTGGCACAGGTGCACGATATTATGCCGAGAATCACCGCCGAAACAGGCGTAAACATCCGATTCCTGGCGGCAATGAGAAGAATTCCGCTTACAATAATCCGTTCCGACGCGAAAAAAGATGATTACGCCGAACAACTGAAAATTATCAGGGCAATCGCGGACGACCCCTATGTCGCGGGAAGCGACATTGTCGGAGAGGAAATAAACGATATACGGGAGCTCAAGGACGTTATATCCGAGCTGGTTAGTATAGCCGATGAAAACGAAGGTTTTGTCATACGGATTCACGCCGGAGAAAATGACAGTCTGCGCGACAATGTCGCGAACAGCCTGAAATGCGTAAAAGAATCGCTTAAGGATGGTCAGAAAATGCCAAGGCTGCGTATCGGTCACGGTCTTTACACAGCAAAGCTAAACTCCCAAAAAGGCCGCCGGCTGATAAAAGAACTGCAAGAAAATGAGGTTGTGCTTGAGTTTCAGCTTACGTCAAATGTGCGGCTGAACAACCTGAGCACGCTAAAATCACATCCGCTGAGAAAATACCTAGAGGGCGGAGTGTACTGTGTTCAGGGAACCGACGGCGGCGC
This sequence comes from uncultured Ruminococcus sp., assembly GCA_902787145.1. GTDB lineage: Bacteria > Bacillota > Clostridia > Oscillospirales > Acutalibacteraceae > Ruminococcoides. Next base: position 6,018 of record CADAEZ010000021.1, on the reverse strand, counting down.
GATATACGGCACAGACTCAATCGACGAGCAGCTCGCGCTCGAAAGGCTGCTCGACCTGAGCTATGACCAGATGATGCTGATGAAAAAAGCCGAGGACGATATCCTAAGGGACAGCATAAGAGTTTTCAGCAAAAAGAATGACGTTTTTTACCGCAATACAGGCGACGAGAATGTCGGGGAATACCTGAGAAAGAGGATAACACAGGCCTCGTCGGATGACAGAAAACCAAAAATCGCCTCGAAAAAGCTTGACAGCGCAGTCTGTCTTGCGGACAGGATAAAAGAAATCCCCGTAGACAAGCTGCCGGTTATCGTGCTGGGCGGAAGCTTTAACAGCAGCAATCACTCTACCAGAATGCGAGAGCCGCTTAAAAATATGCTCAGAGAACTCAGCGAAAGGCTCGACCCCGAAAAGGTATGCTTCGTAATCGGCAACCGACTTACGGGTTACGAAAAGGAACTTGTAGACATTTGTTCGGACAGATTCGATATTTTCGCTATCGTACCGACACAAATCTCGCCGTCGGAGGCTAAAAGAATACTCAGCAGAAGGGTTTTTGCCAGAGTATCTATCGAGCCTACCGGAATGGGACTCTACAAAAGCTTCGCCTACGAAATCTTCAAGCGGCGGCCGTCGGTCGTAATCGCTCTTGACGGTAACTCGTCAGGAGCCAACACTGTACAAGAAGCTAAGAACAGCAAGAAAAAAGCAAAGATCTTCGTGTATCGCCGCTCTCACGCGCTTTATGATAAGGCTAAGGCGCTGAAGGGTTATGTACAGATTTTTGACGGTGACGAAATAACAGATACAATCATAAAAGCAATCACACGTACCGAATAGTACGTGTGATTATTTTTTGAAATATTTGAAATATAAATTATATGGATTATAAGCTTTCTTTAAGAATCTGTACAACCTCATCCCTGCCGAGAACCTTGTATCCGCCGTCGAGGATTATAGTCGCGTCGGCAATCGCCTCGATATCGGATTCGGTTGCGCCCAGGTCGGTTATGTTCATTGTAAGTCCGAGTTTATTCATCCAGTTTTCCATTTCGGATAAGCCCTCTTGGGCAAGCTGTTCGTCGGATTTACCGTCAGGATCAACTCGCCATACTTCTGTAGCAAAGCGCGCGAATTTTTTTACGCCGAACGGCATTATCATCCTGTAATACGGCAAACTGACAGCTGCCAGGGTCATTCCGTGAGTAGCGTCGGTTATCGCGCCGACCGCCTGTCCGAGCATATGAACCATCCAGTCGGTTGTCTTGCCCCTTGAAATCAGCGTATTAAGAGCCCAGGTCGCTGTCCACATTATGTTGGAGCGAGCCTCGTAGTCCTGTGGATTCTCCGCCGCTATAATCGAGCTGTGGACTACCGACCTCATAAGAGCCTCGGCGATATAGTCGCTAGTATTGTCGTCCTCACCGGAAAAATACTGCTCGCAAATATGATTAAATATATCGTATATACCGGCAATCATCTGTCTTTTGGGCAGAGAGAGTGTGAATTTTGGGTTAAGAATCGAAAACTTCGGCATAACATTATCGCCGAACACGTGACCGATTTTTAGCTTTTGTGTGTGATTGGTGATTACAGATCCGGCGTTCATCTCCGAGCCTGTGCCTGACATCGTGAGTATACAGGCAACGGGCACAATCTCGCAGTCCGGCTCTTCGAAGCGGATATAGTACTTGTCCCACGGATCGTCTTCGCAGTTTACAGACACCGAAACCGCCTTGGCATAGTCACAGCACGAACCTCCGCCTACAGCGAGCAGGAGGTCGGTTTTGTTATCGCGCGCAAGCTTTACGCCTTCGTTTAACTTTTCTACAGTCGGGTTTGGCATTACGCCCGGATCCTCGACTATAGTCTTGCCGTTCGACTTAAGGATTTCGACGACAGCGTCGTAAATCCCGTTTTTCTTTATCGATCCTCCGCCGTAAATCAGCTGGACTGTTTTGCCGTATTTTGGAAGCTCATCGTTAAGATATTTTAGAGAATCGTCTCCGAAATACAGCTTTGTCGGGTTATGATAACTGAAATTGCCTAGCATAGCGTTCACTCCTAAATATTGATAACATAACTTTACCACATAAAAAATTAATTAATTTTCTTTATTATATATATAGGAAAAATTTTTTATGCTAAAATAAAATTTAGTTTTGAATATATGGAGGTTGGCTTATGAAGATTGGATTTGATAACGATAAATATCTCGAAACTCAATCACAGCATATCAGAGACAGAATCGCCAAATTCGGCGGAAAACTGTATCTTGAGTTCGGCGGAAAGTTGTTTGACGACTATCATGCCTCAAGAGTTTTGCCCGGATTCAAGCCCGACTCCAAGCTGCAGATGCTTATGCAACTAAAGGACGAGGCCGAGATTGTTATTGTAATTAACGCTGACGATATCGAAAAGAACAAGGTTCGCGGCGACCTGGGTATTACCTATGACCTGGACGTGCTCAGACTTATTGACGTTTTTCGTAACCGCGGATTATTTGTCAACTCTGTTGTACTGACCAGATTTGCCGATCAGCCGAACGCGATCAAATTCGAACATATACTCACGGAAAACGAGATAAACGTATATCATCACTATTCTATCCCCAACTATCCCACCGACGTAGATCTTATAGTAAGCGACGAAGGTTACGGCAAAAACGACTTTGTCGAGACCTCACGCAAGCTTGTTGTTATAACCGCTCCGGGTCCCGGTTCGGGCAAGATGGCTGTATGTTTGTCACAGCTTTATCACGAGCACAAGCATGGAGTTAAGGCAGGTTACGCCAAGTTCGAGACCTTCCCTATCTGGAATATTCCGCTTAAACACCCGGTAAACGTAGCGTACGAAGCAGCCACCGCCGACCTCAACGACGTTAATATGATTGATCCGTTCCACCTTGAGGCGTACGGCAAGACTACTGTTAACTACAACAGAGATATCGAGATTTTCCCGGTGCTTAATACGATGTTTGAGCTTATTCTGGGCGAATCGCCGTATAAGTCACCCACTGATATGGGCGTTAATATGGCAGGCAACTGCATTATCGACGACGATGTAGTAAAGAACGCTGCCAATCAGGAAATCATCAGGCGTTATTACGCCGCCGTATGTAACCAGACTAAGGGCGTAGGCGCGTCGGATGAGGCATATAAAATTGACCTGCTGATGAAGCAAAGCAAGCTCAATACAACGGACAGACCTGTTATCGTCCCTGCACTGGAAAAGGCTAAGGAAACAGGCGCTCCGGCAGCGGCGATACAGCTTGAGGACGGCTCGATTGTCACCGGCAAGACCACTAATTTGCTCGGAGCCTGTTCGGCGATGCTCTTAAACGCGCTGAAAAAGCTCGCAAATATCCCCGACGAAGTAGACATACTGGACGCGGCGGTTATTGAGCCTATACAAAGACTCAAGGTTGAAACCTTTGGCTCGGTAAATCCCAGGCTCCACACCGACGAAATACTTATAGCGCTTTCGATGTCTGCGGTAACAAATCCTACAGCAAAGATTGCTATGGAAAAGCTGCCGATGCTGAGGGATACGGACGCTCACGCAACTGTAATCATTTCCGAAACCGACACCAGAATCATAAAGAAGCTCGGCATAAGACTTACTACCGAGCCCATATATGAGACCAAAAAATTATATAGAAACTAAGAAAACACCGACTCGAAATGAGTCGGTGTTTTTTATAAAGACCAGCTTTTAAAAACTATCTATAATATCCGCGATTCGCATTTGTATCAAGGTCGCGTCGCGGACGCTCAGGGTGCCGTCGTTGTTGACGTCGCCCAGTTTTTGACTTCTTTTTGACAATGTCTTTAGTCCGGCCTTGAACTTCTGGATCGTTGTAGCGTCGGTGATGTTAAGGTTGTAGTCAAGATTAGCGTCACCCTTGTGCAGCCTTTCGACGAACTTATAGCTGATGTTGTTAGCTATCGCGTATGAATGAGCGTAGGAGTTCTCGGAACAGAAAATCGTAACATTATCGCTGTTCTTAAAGGCGTTATCGGCGATTTGGGTCACGGTGTCCGGAATTGTGATATCGCTCAGCGTATCGCAGGAGCCGAAGGACATATTGCCTATCGACCCGGCGCCGGTCGGAACGACTACATCGTCGAGCGCGTTACATCCACAGAAGCACTGTGCAGGGATATCGGTCACGCCGGAGCCGATTTGTACGCTTTCGAGCCCGGTACACGCCTGGAACACGCCAAAACCCAGAGTGGTTACCCACGACGGGATACTTAGGGTTTTAAGGTTAGTACAGCCGTAGAAGGCGTCCGTACCGATTCTACGCAGTCCGGAGGCGTTGTCGAACGAGACCGATGTAATCTTGGTATCGTTGAAGAACGCATAGTCGTCAATCTCGGCGACATAGGCATTTATAAGCTTTTCGGGGATAGCCACGTCGGACGAGCGGTCGTCGTAGGCGTGGATGACAGCCTCGCCGTTATTGTTGACGTCAAAGGTAAACCCGTAGAGAGTAATAAACGACTCGGAGGCTGATACGGTAATGGTACCGAGAATTATTAAAGCTGTAAGAATCGAAATAAATCTGATACAAAATCTCATATGCTACCTCTAGTCGTCCCAATCAATACCGGGATCGTCGGGAATAATCGGATCGTCCCAATTACCCGGAGTCGGGTCGACATACTCGCTGTATTTTTCGACGCTTCCCATAATGATGTCGTCGAGCTCTACCTTGAAGAAAAGGAATTCGGGTGAGCAATATTCTTTTTTCATTTCTCACCCGTCCTTTCTTTAGCAATCAGGGATTGCTTTGGGTAATTACTGTCATTTCCGGCAGTGCCAAATCCTGCTGGCTGATCGCGTTGAGGCATGTGTAGACAGAGTTACTCAATGTTACATTGTCTTCGTCGTCGATCAGATATGCAGTGGCCTTGAGCACATAGGTGGAGTTATAGTATTTCTTATCGTCGCCGCTGCCGGTGTAGTTGTTCGCGTAGTTCTGGCTGAATACACAGCGGTTTCGGTTGGTGATGTTGTCGGTCGGAATCTGCTTAACCATTATCGTACGAGACTTACCGCTTGCAGGGTCATAGACGTACGGAGCATTGGATATGCCCTGATCAACCATATCGGCAATTTTAGCCTTTAGGTTTGTTTCGTCGGACACAAATCCGTAGTCCTTGTCTTCCTTAAATGTTTTTCCTGACGGCAGAACCGCGCAAAGTTCAAATACTACACCTGTTTTGTACTCTGAGTTTTGACCGTAAATATGCTTATCCTTGTTGTTGAAGGAAATCTCGAAGTTCGTGAACAAGAGGTCGGTCAAGCCGTTAGACGCAATTTCTCCATTTTCGTCTGTCCAGCGGTTACGGTTGTAGTCGAGGTGCTTAAGAACAATATTCTCATAGTCATCTGATTCGGTCTGCGCACCCTCGAACACCGGAGTAACCCAGTAGTTGTCCATAATACAGAAGTCGAACGCTTTTCTGTAGCTCTTGGCTATTATGTCGCCGTTCGCGGACTTGCGGATTGCCCAATAGCTGAACGCGTTACCGTTGTATTCGCCGTCCTGCACCTTGTCCGATTTGTTAACGTCAATATTCTGCATATCGTCGTTGATATCTCTGTCGGCGCCGACAGGCACTTCTATAGTAGTGTAGTTATCATCATCGGGAGTAAGCTTGTAGTGGACGTAAACATTCTTTGTGCTCTGGTCGGCGACAGCGGTAGCAACCAGGCGGTCAAGCTTTTCGGAGTTGTTCTCTGCGTCGGGATTACCCTTTATCGAGGTTTTCTCAATTTGTGTATCTGTCCAGCAGAGGCGCTTACCGTGGTTGCTCTCGTAGGGAGCCTTGCTCATAATGAATTCATCATTCAAGCGGTAATCGCCGTCGGTCGTGATCTTGCAATTCTCGCTCGACTCGTCGAGGTCGTCACCGGTCAGTGTACCCTTTACTACATAGGTACGCTCAACTCCCCAGCGATCCGGGAACTTATAGTTGATAGTATAAGGCATGGAATTAACTTCGCGG
>CADAEZ010000020.1 GCA_902787145.1 uncultured Ruminococcus sp. | reverse complement strand
AGCTTATAGGTAACTTTGCCCACGGCGTTCTTGACTGTGATTGCATTTATCTTCCGCGCCTTTTTAGCGAGTTTTTTAGCTTTTACGGTCTTGGACTTGACTGTTACCTTGATAGTATTCGCCTTGACCTTTACCACAGGCTTTACAACCTTTTTGTCCTCGTACTTAATCGTCTTGCCTGTCTCCTGAGGCTCGGTAGTCGGTTCGGCTGTGGTAGGTTCGGCTGTGGTAGGCTCGGCTGACGGCGGAATTACTGTTACCTTTACTTCGTCGTCATCTTCGATAACAGAGCTTTGATATTCAATCTTAACGTCCGAATTATCTTTTTCAACCTCTACAGTATCTTCGATAACAGAGCTTTGATATTCAATCTTAACGTCCGAATTATCTTTTTCAACCTCTACAGTATAGGTCTTTCCTTTGTTTATCCAAAACTTTTTTCCTCTTGTTTTAATAACATAAATCTTAAATTCATATGTTCCCGCGGAAATATTTTTGAAAGTCTTTTCAAGTCTTCCTTCTTCGACTGTACCGGGCTCAGCGTTCGGATTTGAAATCGTCATACGTGAATCTAAATCCTCGGATTCAGACCATTCCTTGCCGCAAAGTCCTGCGGAGCCTGTAATATATAAATAATTCGTTTGTTCCCCGGCATTAGTCGGCTCAACTACTTCTGTTGTAGGTTCAACCGATTCTGTAGTCGGCTCGACCTTCTCCTTCTTCTCCGGGAATTTTCCGCCCGAATATACAGCGTCGTTAGCCTCAGCCTCTGCGAGAGTCTTGTACGCGCCGTACTTGCCATCGCCGTAGTAATAGAACCATTCGCCGTTGTCCACGCGATAAAGCTCAACTATATCACTCTTGTACGGAACAAAAATCATATCCTCCACGGAATCCAGCCCGTCGGGATAGAATCCATACATATCTTCGCCCGGCTCATAGCCCTCAGCCGTAATAAACGAAGTCTGAACGCTTGCGTTATATCTGTCGCGGTTCTCTTCGTAATCATTGTCTTCAAGCCTTACCATATTGTTAAACATAATTAACTTAAAGTCCTTGGGAACCTCCGCCACAAAGATATTGCCGTCGGCTTCTTCGGTTTTCGAGATATAATACCCCAGAGAAGAATCCCAGGAATCTTCGAAAACGTAATAATTATCTTTGCCGTAATAATCTTCGCAGTTATAGCTGCCCTGATACCAGTATATTCCCGGCTTGCAGGATGAAAGCGACTTGCCGTCGTAGGTTTCGTTGTATATTGTTTTCCAATCCTCAGGCATATAGAACCTAATAGTCTGTGTGTCCGCATCAGACGGTACGATATCAGCTATATCTTTATATTCTTTTGTTGTCGAAGGTTCGTAAGTTTTATTTGGGTCATAATCCTCTATCCGGCAAATTCTAGGTTCAAGGTTGTTTTTTTCGATACATTCAAGCACAGCGTTTATCATTTCTTCATTTTCCGCTATGTCGGTAAAGGAATAATAGTTTTTGGGGTCGTTGTGATACTTTACCACCCACTGACTTGGTCCGCCATGATAATTTTCAACCCACTCAAAATACTGATCATCTTTAAGGTTGTATACAACATAACCCGACTCAAACCACTTATTGGTTACATTACTGTACTCGCAGTAATCTCCGATTTGTTTATAATACTTTTCTTCTGTACAATCACCGGATTTAAAATCAATAAGATAATAATTATCGTTTTCGTCCGATGTTTCAATTTTATAAGCCTTAGCCCTTGAAGGCTGTTCGTTGAACATAGTGTTATAAATCCCTATAAAGACACCACGCGCGGTTTCATCATCCGGAACCAATGATTCCGCGCCCGCGCTAATTGGCATAACAGCAAACGTACCGACAAGCATAAGTACCGCCAGTAAAATTGAAATTTGTTTTTTCAGTGTTTTCATTGAATTTCACTCCTTATAAATTTTTTATATATCAATCCACAAAATTCCGTCCTTCTGTGAATTATATCCTTCTATATACTATAACCCTGCGAAAGTCGATTTTGTGACACATTTTTTGCGAAAATTTTTTCTTTGTATACCTGCACAAAACCCAACCCTCACTTTAGTGCATTTTGACGAACCTCCCTTATGATACCAATTCCGCATTGCGCATTCCGAATCCCGCATTAAAAAAGCCGAGGTCTCCCCCGGCGGCTTAACTTATCACTTACCGCTAAAAAATAAAAGGAGTTGTCACAAATGTGACAACTCCCAACTGTATTCAATTACTTTCTGTCTCTGCGGTGATGTCCGCCGTGAGGTCTGCGCGGACGAGACTTCTTCTCTTCCTCAAGGTCATTTTCGGGCTCAAGACCGTCCACCTCGATGAGCACCGCTCTGCGGCTGAGGTTGAGTCTGCCCTTGTCGTCTATCTCAAGAACCTTTACCCTGATTACGTCGCCGACATTTACAACGTCTGTCACCTTGTTGGTATGCTTAATGTCGAGCTGGCTTACGTGGCAAAGTCCCTCTTTGCCCGGAGCGATCTCAACAAAGGCGCCAAAGTCCATAATCCTTGTTACCTTACCGTAGAACATAGCGCCCGGCTCTGGATCGTTGGCGATAGTCTCAATCATACTCAAAGCGCGCTTACAGTTCTCTGTATCAAGACCGGATACAAATACGTTACCTGTCTCGCCGTCTTCCTCGATGTCAACCTTACACTCGCACTGAGCCTGGATCTCCTTGATGACCTTACCGCTCTTACCGATAACCTCGCTGATTTTGTCAGCGGCGATTGTGGTTGTAAACATCTTGGGAGCGTATTTCGAAAGCTCAGGACGAGGCTCGGCGATAGCCTTGAGCATAACCTCGTCGAGGATATAGTTACGAGCCTTGTGTGTCTTTTCAAGCGCTTCCTTTACCATTTCGGGAAGAAGTCCGCTGATTTTAAGGTCCATCTGGATAGCTGTGATGCCGTCCTTTGTACCGGCTACCTTAAAGTCCATATCGCCGAAGAAGTCCTCAAGACCCTGGATGTCTACCATTGTCATCCATCTCTCGCCCTCTGTGATAAGTCCGCAGGAGATACCGGCTACGGGAGCCTTGATCGGAACACCTGCGTCCATAAGCGCGAGTGTCGAGCCGCAGACAGAACCCTGAGAGGTTGAGCCGTTTGAGGAAAGAACCTCGGATACAAGTCTGAGCGCGTACGGGAACTCCTCTACCGGAGGAATTACAGGAAGAAGCGCTCTCTCGGCGAGGGCGCCGTGACCGATTTCACGACGGCCGGGACCGCGGCTGGGCTTGGTCTCGCCTACCGAATAGCTCGGGAAGTTGTAGTGGTGGATATATCTCTTCTCTGTCTCGCCGTCAAGACCGTCAAGAAGCTGCTTCTCGGCAACCGAGCCGAGTGTCGCGATTGTAAGCACCTGAGTCTGTCCTCTTGTAAACATACCCGAACCGTGCACTCTCGGGAGCACGGCTACCTCTGACGCGAGAGGACGGATATCGTCCATACCTCTGCCGTCAACACGCTTCTGCTCGTCAAGGAGCCAGCGTCTTACGATAGTTTTCTGAGTTTTATAGAGGCACTCGTCGATTTTCTCCTCACTTTCGGGATAAACCTCGTCGAACTTCTCGTGTACAGCCTCATAAATCGGCTGGAGTCTTTCGTCACGGATATTCTTATCGTCTGTATCGAGGGCAACCTTGATGTCAGCCTCGGAGAAGTTGTAGATAGCCTCAAACATATCGTGATCCGGCTCGTTGGACGGATAGGAGAATTTCTCCTTGCCGATCTCGGCAACGATACCGTTGATAAACTCGATAATCTTCTGGTTGGCCTCGTGACCTGCCATAATAGCGTTGTACATTGTCTCGTCGTCAACACAGTTGGCGCCTGCCTCGATCATAGCGATCCTCTCGCTTGTGGAGGCAACAGTAGTAGCCATATCGGATACAGCTCTCTGCTCCGCGTTAGGGTTGATAACGATTTCGCCGTCCACAAGACCTACCGAGCATCCGCTGATAGGACCGTTCCATGGAACATCGGAGATCGAGATAGCGATCGAGGTACCGATCATAGCGGCGATCTCAGGCGAGCAGTCGGGGTCAACCGCCATTACCGTACATACAACCGAGCAGTCGTTGCGCATATCCTTCGGGAAGAGCGGACGAATCGGACGGTCGATTACACGTGATGTAAGTATAGCCTTCTCCGAGGGACGTCCCTCTCTCTTGAGGAAGGAGCCCGGAATACGTCCGGCAGCGTACTGCTTCTCCTCGTAGTCTACCGAAAGCGGGAAAAAGTCAATTCCGTCTCTCGGCTTTGCCGAAGCTGTCACAGCCACGTGTACTACTGTCTCGCCGTAATGTACGAGACATGCTCCGTTGGCGAGCTGTGTCATTTTACCTGTTTCAATTTTGAGGGGTCTGCCCGCGAACTCGGTCTCAAAAACCTTGTAGTTCGGGAATTCCATCATTCTGTTCATATAAAAAATCCTTTCTGAGGCCTGCGCCTCTGTATATTTCACAGGATTTTTCAAAGCACTTAGCAATAAAACCAAAGGGCATTTTCTACCCTCTCGTTTTACCGCTAAAGAGCAACGAATAATCCTGTAATGTGCAAGAAATCGCGCTTTACGCGCATTTCGCATAGTTATCGCTCGTTCTGCGAAGCAGAAACTGAGCGGACAACACAAATTGTTTTATGATAGGAGTCAGCCAAGATGATTGCTGTGTTTATTGTCACTTAAAATGACAATAAACACGCTTTGAGTAATTCTCTATCATACAACATAAGGGCAAACGTCGCCGCCTGCCCTAAAATCGCAAAAATTACTTACGGATACCGCATCTCTTGATGATAGAACGATATCTCTCGATGTCTACCTTTGTGAGGTACTTAAGGAGAGAACGTCTCTGACCAACCATCTTAAGAAGACCGCGTCTTGAGTGATGGTCCTTCTTGTGCACCTTGAGGTGCTCGGTAAGGTCGTTGATTCTCTTTGTAAGCAATGCAATCTGAACCTCAGGAGAGCCTGTATCGCCCTCGTGAGTAGCGTACTCGGCCATTATAGCCTTTTTTTCTTCGGGTAACATATAAATTCCACCTTTAAAATATATTTAGCACGAACGCAGGTTAAGGCTGTGAAACTCCGCATAGCGGCTTGATCCAAAATCCGCGTAACAGCTTTAGCTAGTATAACACATATTTATCAAAATGTAAAGTAGAATATTTATTCAAAAATGAAAGAATTTCAGAATATTTATTCATAATTCACACAAAAAACAATTAACTATAGCCGTCCGCAAAACTTACGGACGGCTGAATAATATTACACAATAAAACTGCAAAACTATCCCTTTATAATCTTTGTAATCTGCTTGCCGATATATTCCTTCTCCTCGGAGTTCATACTTCTGTACGCAAGGATAATCTGCTCCTCGCTGGGACTAAGGTTCTTGAAGAGATCGGCGCTTTCGCCGCCGGCAACACCTGCCAGAAGCTCTCCGTCGGAATATCCGAGAAGCGTATTGAAATCTACATCAAGAATATCACAGATTTTCCTGAGCTTCTCCTGTCCCGGTTCGGATTTACCTGTCTCATAATAAGTATATGTGGAACGGGAAATATTCAGCATATCAGCCATTTCCTGTTGAGAGTATTTTGAATGTTTTTTTCGAAGATCACGTAGATGTCTACCAAAGGATTTTGACATATCAAAACCGCCTTTCTGCGTTCTCCAAGATAAGCAAATAATCAAAAATTTGCCATAAAAAGACCATAAATGCCTATCTTGTTAATAGTATAAAATATATAAATAACGATGTCAATACAAGGTGGGTAAATTGTCACAAACAAAAATTGATAACAATAAACACAAAATTTCACCGTTAATGACTTGCAATATCTCTGATAAAGTTGTATAATATAAAAAGTTGAGCAAGCTGGTGTAGCTCAGTCGGTAGAGCATCTCACTCGTAATGAGAAGGTCACGTGTTCAAGTCACGCCACCAGCTCCAAAATAACATCATAGGGCAACGCCCTGTGGTGTTATTTTTTATGTATGGGCGTGACTTGAAAGGGACGCGCCAAAATATAGTCGTCTCGCTTCGCCCTTGGAGCGGGCTTGCGATACTCCTTATTTTGCCGAGCGCTTTTGCTCCCTTCATCCGCCGCAGGCGGCGGTCGCATCGCTACATAAAGAAAACAGTCCTGCGGACTGTTATACTAATTCCTGATAGAAAACGGACTTAGATTTGCAAGGATAATTTTTGCAAGACAAGGCGAAGGACGCAGGAATCCTGACGGATTCCAAGGACGACAACGAAGTATTGCGAAAATTAAACTGCAAAGGTTGTCCGGCTTGTATCAGGTATTAGTATCAGGCCGTTGTTCAGATGAACGTCTGACTCCGAACACGCCGCAACAGGCGAGATGTATCTTTCCTCTATATAAATCGAAACGCCACCAGCTCCAAAATAACATCATAGGGCAACGCCCTGTGGTGTTATTTTTTATGTACGCGCGTGACTTGAAAGACTGTTCTGACTACGTTTCACGCCGCAATGCCTATTGCGAATTAAGCATTAGCCTCAAAATGTACATACCAAAAATTTGAAATTTATAATCAGTTGTTATATAATTAGTATAATGAATTTATAAAGGGATGACTTTTATGGCAAAAAAACAATTCAAATCAGAGTCAAAGCGACTCCTGGACCTTATGATCAACTCTATCTATACTCATAAGGAAATCTTCCTCAGAGAGCTTATCTCCAACGCCAGCGACGCTATCGACAAGCTGTGCTTTATCTCTCTTACCGACGACAAGGTCGGACTGAGCCGCGAGGATTTCAAAATCCAAATCACCGCCGACAAAGACAACCGCGTACTCACTGTCGAGGATAACGGTATCGGTATGGACAAGGACGACCTCGACAAAAACCTCGGCACAATCGCCTCGTCAGGCTCCTACCGCTTTAAGCAGGAAATGGAGAAAACCGACGACGTCGATATTATCGGCCAGTTCGGAGTAGGTTTCTACTCGGCGTTTATGGTTGCCGAAAAGGTGGAGGTCTATACCAAAAAATACGGCTGCGACACAGCGTATGTATGGACGTCCGAGGGTGCCGACGGATATACAATCAAGGAATGCGACAAATCCGCGCCCGGCACGGTTATCAAGCTCTACATCAAGCCCGACGCCGAAAACGAAAACTACAGCGAATTCCTCGAACAATACAGGATCTCCGAGCTTATCAAAAAGTACAGCGACTACATCCGCTATCCGATTATGATGGATATGACAAGGAGCAAGGTCAAGGAGGATACCAAGGACAGCGACAAGCCCGAATACGAGACTGTCACCGAGACCGAAACGCTCAACTCTATGGTTCCGATCTGGCAGCGTCCCAAGAAGGACGTCACCGACGAGGAATACGAAAAGTTCTACCACGACAAGTTTATGGCATTCGACAAGCCCGCAAGGATTATCACAACCTCGGTAGAGGGCGTCGTAACCTACAAGGCTCTGCTCTATATACCTTCCAAGACTCCCTTCGACTACTATACCAAGGAGTACAAAAAGGGACTGCAGCTTTATTCAAGCGGAGTTCTTATTATGGAAAACTGCGAGGAGCTTCTCCCCGAGCATTTCAGATTTGTAAAGGGCGTCGTAGACAGCCAGGACTTCTCGCTCAACATCTCGCGTGAGGTACTCCAGCACGACCACCAGCTCAAGACAGTTGCAAGCACGCTCGAAAAGAAAATCAAAAACGAGCTCGCCTCTATGCTCAAAAAGGATCGCGAAACATACGAAAGCTTCTTTACCGAGTTCGGCCGCCAGCTAAAGTACGGTATCGTATCCGACTACGGAATGCACAAGGATAATCTCAAAGACCTTCTTATGTTCTATTCCTCAGCGGGCGAAAAGCTCACCACACTGTCCGAGTATGTCGACAGGATGAGAGAAGACCAGAAGTACATCTACTTCGCCGCGGGCGAAAGCGCACAGAGTATCAGCAAGCTGCCCCAGGCCGAGATGGTGCTATCGAACGGATACGAGATCCTGTACTGCACCCAGGAAATCGACGAGTTTACCCTCCAGACGCTGCAAAACTACAGCGACAAGGAGTTCAAGAGCGTTGACAGCGACGACCTCGGAATCGAGACCGAAGCTCAAAACGACGAAAACACCGAAAGCGTTGATTCCGCGCTCAAGTTCGTACGCGACGCTCTGGGCGACAGAGTAAGCGAAGTAATCGCCAGCAAAAAGCTCGTCAGCCATCCGGTTTGTATGACCGCCAAGGGCTCGATCAGCTTCGAGATGGAGAAATACTTCAACGCCGTTCAGCCCGAATCGGGTATGAAGGCCGAGAGATGCCTCGAACTCAATATGAATCATCCGGCTGTACAGAAGATGTCCGAACTAATCGGAACCGACGACGAAAAGGCTAAGAAATACGCCGAGATTTTCTACAATCAGGCGTTGCTGATAGCCGGACTTCCGATTGACGATCCATCGGGCTACGCCGACATCGTCAGCTCAATAATGTAAGTCGTTCCCACAGGCAAGCGGTATCATCAATCCGCTTGCCGTTTTTTTACTTCACGGAAACGCTGTTTACTTTTAGGCACACTATTCTTATTTTCAACATCTACATTATTACTTATTTCTCACCGATTGTAAATAGAATTGTCATCATTGTCATTGACAATGTGGCAATTTAGCAATATAATAAAAACCGGTGATATATATGATGTTTAAAGATACCCTTAACAAATACATCGAGCTGACTCAATGCTCATCAAAAAAGCTCGCGCAAATCAGCGGATTGTCCGAAACCACAATAAGCAGATACAGAAGCGGCCAAAGATCTCCGTCCTCCGGCTCCGACTCTATCATCAGGCTTGCCGCCGCGTTCGAAGAATTGGGAAAGGGCAAGCTTGACCGGGAGGATATTCTGGCGGAGCTGCGCGACACTCCGGATCACCGTGAGGTTGATCACGTATCCTTTACGCATAACCTGAATACCATAATCAACCTTTTGGATATCAACTCCAACGACCTCGCCAAGGCTATAAACTACGACCCGTCCTACCTGTCAAGGATAAAGTCGATGCAGCGCAAGCCCTCCAATCCCGTTGAATTTGCCGAGAAAGTCGCTGTCTACATTACCAGGCACTACACCTCCGAAGAAGACCTCAACACCCTGCGCAAGCTGACAGGCAGCAAAGAAAACCTCGACCGCGCGATAGTAAACTGGATCACAGACGAACGAACCGAGTCGAATAATTACGTAGGAGGATTTCTGGATGAGCTGGACAAATTCAACCTGACCGAATACCCCGACCTCTCCGGCTCAACAGAGAATATATCTTTCGACTCGGGCTCTCCCCTGCCCGATTCAAAGTCTTTCTACGGAAAATCGGAAATTCAAAAGGCGGAGCTGCGCTTTATGGATGACCTGATTCACAACGAAAACACAGAGTACGTCTGGCTGCAAAACAGTATCCCTCTTACAGAGATAATGAACGAAACAGAATACACCGAAAAATGGTTCAGAAAAGTTTCCTTGCTGCTCAGCAAGGGCATACAGCTGAATATTATCCACGACGTAAACCGTCCCGTAATCGAAATGCTCTACGCTATCGAAAGGTGGATTCCCTTATATTTGCTGGGACATATCAATTCTTACTATCTCAAGGAAAGCAACAAGATTTTCTCCAACACGGATTATGTCTCAAACCACTCCGCTCTGTCAGGCGAATGTATCGGTAAAAAAATGAACCACGGGTTCTACTATTTTACAAGAAACAAAAAGGAAGTCAGCTACTACCAAACAAGGATAAAGGATATCTTCGAAAACAGCGAAAAGCTCTTCACCTTCTACCGAAATGATAAACCAAAGCCTTTTTTTGACTTTATCAACGACCAATCAGACGTCAGCCACGACCGCTATACGATAAACTCCTCCTTGCCGCTGCACACACTCAGCCCAAGCCTGCTGAAAAAGATTGCCGACCGGCTCAACCTGTCCGAAGACGAATTCCAAAAATTAAAAAATACAATAAGTATCCTGAAAAACCGCGCGGAAACGATCCTGCAATCAAATACTATCACCGAGAGTATACCAAGCGTTACGCGCGAGGAATTCGAAAAATCGCCCATCAACATTTACACCACAGGCACTTTTATCGAGAAAAACCTGTCCTATACATACGAGGAGTATTTACAGCACCTGGAGCTTACCTTGGAATTCTCTAAGAATCGCCCGAATTTCATCGTCAAAAAGCACAGCTTCAAGCCCTTCGACAATCTGACCATCACAATTATCGAAGGAAAATGCGCCATCCTGTCCAAGTTTAACACCCCGACAATCAGCATTGTAGTTCACCAGCCTCAGCTGCTTAAAGCTTTCGAAAACTACACCAAATTCTTTTATGACAAAAACACCTCCATTGTATAACAAGTTCAAAAAAATAGTTGATAATTATATAAAACTATTGAATTTTTCTAAACAAACCATTATAATATAACTATATTTCAGATTGGGGGTAATGTAATGAGAAAAACCAAAATAATCTGTACTCTCGGACCTGCGTGCGACAATATGGAAACTCTCGTCAGGATGATCGACGCGGGTATGAACGTAGCGAGAATCAATATGTCTCACGGAACCCACGAGGAACAAAAGGTTCGTCTCGACAGGCTCAAGGAGGCTATCAAACAGACCGGCAGGAACGTTGCCATTCTGCTCGACACCAAAGGACCCGAGGTTCGCATAGGCGTGTTCGAAAACGGCTTCGCGCAGGTAAAGGAAGGCCGGCCCTTCAAGCTTTACAAACAAGAAACCACCGGTACCGACGAGGGTATAAGCATTAGCTACCCCAAACTGATAGACATCTTCTTAGCGGAAAAAACCGCCGCCGTCGGCAGACAGATTTTGCTTGACGACGGAAAAATCACAATGACAGTCGACAAAGTCACCAAGGACTATATCGAATGTATGGTAGTCAAGGGAGGCAAGCTGTCAAACCGAAAGAGCATCAACATCCCAAACTACCACATCTCTATGCCCTTTGTAAGCGCCCAGGACAGGTCGGATATCGAGTTCGGACTGCAACAGGGAGCCGAGATTGTCGCGGCAAGCTTTGTCCGCTCGGCTGACGACGTGTCTACCCTGCGCGATTACATCGACTCCATAGGCTACGAGGGAGTCGACATTGTCTCCAAGATAGAGAACCAGAGCGGCTATGACGATATCGACAAGATCATCGAGCTGTCCAACGGCATTATGGTAGCCCGCGGCGATATGGGCGTCGAGATACCGTTTATAAAGCTTCCGGAAATCCAAAAGACTATCATAAGAAAAACCGTAGCTCAGGGCAAATACGTCATCACAGCCACCCAGATGCTCGAGAGTATGACCTCCAATCCCCTCCCCACCAGAGCCGAAATCAGCGACGTTGCCAACGCGGTATACGACGGCACCTCGGCAGTTATGCTGTCGGGAGAATCGGCGGCAGGTCAGTATCCGGTAGACAGCGTAAAGGCTATGGCGGAGATTTGCACCGAGGCCGAGAGCAATCACGAGGACTACGCCCTGCAAAAATACATCGAGGAATTTGATGACTCCAATTCCTTCCGCAAGAGCATATGCTACTCCGCGCGTTATGTAGCCCAAAGTATAAACGCCAAGGCGATCATAGTAGAATCGGCCACAGGCAAGGTCGCGAGGGCTATGGCGCACTTCCGCCCCGAATGTCCGATCATAGCGGTTGTCACCTCTACCCTTGTCCAGCACAAGCTCTGCCTCAGCAGCGGAGTTACCGCCGTACTCGGCGAGGAGCTGGAGAACACCGACGACATCACCCGTCAGGCTATGGAAAAGGCTATGGAGACCGGTATAGTACAGCGCGGCGACACGGTAGTCGTGATCTCCTCCAACAAAATCGAACCCTCCTACGGCACCGACACCCTCCAGATCAAGGTGCTGTAATGAGCAATATCATACTTGTAGGAATGCCCGGCAGCGGCAAAAGCACGCTCGGAATCATACTCGCCAGAAGGCTGGGATACGGATACCTCGACACCGACTCGTTTATTTCTCAAAGAGAAAAAAGCACCCTTCAAACCATTATAGACACAAAGGGACTCGGCTACTTTCTTGATACCGAAGCCCGGGTCGGCAGTGAGATAGTCTGCGACCGGGTTATTATCGCGACGGGCGGCTCAATGATTTTGTCTGATGAGGCAATGGACAACCTCAGCTCACTCGGCACGATAATATATATAGACGTCGGTTTGGATGAGCTGCGAAAGCGAATCGGCAACTACTCCGACAGAGGCATAGCCTGCAATCCGGGCGAAACGCTGGACGACATCCTCGCGCAAAGAGAACCGCTGTACAAAAAGTACAGCGACATCACGATAAAATACAAAGCCGGCGACTCGCTCGAAGAAACCGCCGACAAAATAGTAAAAACACTCAGGGAGCTGTCAGACTGACAGCTCCCTTTCTTGTTAGTAAAGCAAAGGCTTTGTAACGCCAAGCTTCCCCCTCACGGGGGAAGTGGGCAATTCGCTTGCGAATTGGTCGATAGGGGTGAAAAATTTCCCTTAGATGACGTTCTTCGTAAACCCTGTCGCCTTACGTCGAACACCCCTATCGTCAGCTACGCTGACACTTCCCCCGTGAGGGGGAAGCATTTTGCGCATTGAGCATTATTTAACAGTTACCTTAATCTTCTTAAACGCTCCGCTCTGGGCATATACAAAGACGTTGCATACGCCTTTCTTTTTGGCTGTGATCACGCCCTTGTTGTTAACCCTTGCGATAGTTTTGTCCGAGCTCTCACAGCGCAGCTTTCTGTGCACGCTCACCTTTAGCTTCTTGTTTTCCTTTATTGCCTTGGGCTTCAGCTTAAATGCCGCGCCCTTTTTAAGCGTTACCTTGTTCTTCTTAGCCTTTGCAGTGAGCTTCTTAAAGTTGCACTTCTTGCCGCCCTTGGTGGTAATATGCATTGTCTTTGAGGCGGTTATGAGCTTGTTTTTGCTGTCGAACGCCAGCACAAGATACTTGTAGTACGTACCCTTCTTTAGCTTTGTACGGGTGATTTTTGTACCCTTGACGGTCGCGAGGAGCTTATACTTTTTGCCGCATTTGTTGCCGTAGATCACATAGCTCTTTGCGCCCTTTACCTTGTTCCACTTAATGGTAACGGCGTTCTTCTTTGCCTTTTTATTCCTTGCGCACAGCAGTCCGAACACAGATCCCTTTGGATCCTTATCGTTCTTCAGCGACTTAACAAACCTGTCCGCGGCTTCCCTGTCAACACCCTTGCCGAGAGCCTTAACAGGCTTAACCGCCGGAGTCGGCGCGGGGCTAAGCTTGCGGTTGTCAACAGACGCCTGTGTCGAAGCGGGCTCGGCAGTAGTCTCCGCTGTAGTCGGCTCTGCCGTAGTGGGTTCTACTGTAGCAGGCTCCGAGGTTGCAGGCTCGGCCGTAGTCGATTCAGTCGGCTCGGTAGTAGGCTCTGCCGTAGTCGGCTCCGAGGTTCCTGTAGGCTCCTCGGTAGTGGATTCGGTAGGCTCTGTTGTAATCTCCTCTGTCGAAGTTTCTGTAGGTTCGGTTGTAATCTCCTCTGTCGAGGATTCCGTAGGCTCAGTTGTAATCTCCTCTGTCGAGGATTCAGCAGGCTCGGTGGTGATCTCCTCTGTCGTAGGCTCCGCCGTAGTGAGCTCTTCCGTCGTGAGCTCCGCCGTTGTGAGCTCTTCCGTCGTAGGTTCTTCTGTAGTAGGTTCTTCTGTAGTAGGCTCTGCCGTAGTAGGCTCGGTAGTCGGGATTTGCTTCCATACCGCCTTGATTACGGTATCGCCGCTGATTGTGATTTTATCTCCAACGGCGCCGAGATCCCAGCAATCGAACTCCATACCGTCCGGAGCGGTAAAGCCGCAATCGGGCAGTACATACTCTTCCCCGTAGCTTTCGCTGATCTCGTCCATATCGCCCGAGCCGCCCTCGGCCGAGAAGCTTACCGTATATTCATTCCTCGTCCACTTTGCTTGCAGGGTTATATCGTCATTGACCTCTGACGAGAATTCAAAAAGATTTTTCAGTTCATCATCGGTGAACCAGCCGCCGAAGGTATATCCCTCGGCTGTGGGATCATCGGGCTGAGAAGCGCTTCCGCCTTTGAGGAAAACCTGGGGCTCAATCGCTTCACCGTGACCGTTCATCTCAAAGCTGACAACAGCCCCTCTCTTTATAGCCACATATGACGCAGTCTTTCCGGTGTCGGCGTCAACGAACTCATATTCAGAAAATCCGCACATTTTTATCTCGTAGTTTTCGGGCGATGTAACAACCAGGCCTTCGCCCAATTCAATATCGGTTGCAGTCGCGTTATAACTGCCTGCCATTTCTACGCTGTTTATGTTATTGCTGATACTCAGCTTGCCGTAATCAACAAATATACAGCTGTTATTGGATTTCAGACGCAGGTCGCCTGACGCGATAGTCAAACCATTATCCACCTGTAGACAAACGCCCTTGGATTTTATGTCGAAATCACCGTCAAGCGTCAGCGAGCCGTCGCGGACATATACAGTGAAGTCTCCTTCTGTTTTGTCCATAGCGTATTTGCCCTTCATCGTAAGATCGATTCCGTCGCAGAAGATTTTAGTTTCTACCGTGACGTTGTCGTCGTAGTATGAATTGCGTACTCCGTTGATCACCGGATCGTCAAGCGTAAGCACTCCCGTATCGGCGTCATACTTAACCTTGCCGCCGTCCCCGAGTACGTCGGAGGCGTTCAGGGATGTAACCTGAGTATTTCCAACCCAAAGATTATATTTTTCCGGCTTAATGCCCAGAAGCTTGAATTCGGAAAGCTGCATTATGATACCCTGAGCGATTTGTGTCGGCGTAAAGCGGTAATATGTATACACATCATTGTCGTTATCAAGCGCAAAGACATAGTCCTCGCTGTTCTCGGCGCCAAGCGCTTTATTGTTTTTCTCGTCCGCCAGTATTGTCCAGTTGGTTTTGTCGTTGCTGCCCTCCAGCTTCCACGATATGGGATTGCGACTGGAATATTTCGTGGCTTCGGTGCCGGTTGTGAGGACATAACCCTTCGGCAAAAATTCGCCGTCGGTCTTAAAGGTAAAGGTAAACGGATACGTCATAAGCGAAGCTGTCCACATTGTCGTCGGGTCACCATCAAGCATATTTTCGGAACCTTCGTTAGTGTATTCCATGCTGCCGGAGATGAATTCCGTACCGGCAACTACATAGTCAGCCTTTGTGAGCGTAACATTATCGCTCGGCATATACAGCTTGATTTTGTTGCCGTTCTGACTTACAGCGCCTTTGTCCGCGATGCAGCTTCCGACAGACTCCGGTACAGTGAGCGATACTCTTTCACCGCCGGCGGCGTATATAACGTCGCCGTATTTTATACCCACATCGCCTTCCTTCTCCAATGCGAAGCTGTCGCCCGATATAGCATACGCGAGCTTGCCGTAGTTTCTCCACCCACGGGAGTCAATCGCTGTTTTTTCATTTAAATAGTAGCAGTTTGTGACGCTTGTGTTGTAGGGATCGCCCTGGCCGATACGGTATTTTGAATCGCTGAGATCCAGGCAGTCGCTAAGCACCGGGGTTGAGCCGTTGTCGCTCCAGCCCCAGAATGTAGCGGCGTAGGTGCCGCCGTTCAACTCTCCGTCGAACAAGCAGGACTTTATAACTGTCTTGGCCTTGCTTCCGCCGTGACCGACAAAGCCGCCGAAGTGGGTTTTTGAGCAATTGATTTTGGCTGATACCGTACAGTTTTCGATCAGGTTTTCCTCTTCTCCGTCAATCCCTCCGACAAGTCCCGATCCGTGCATACCGCAGTTTACGACACCGTCGACCGTAAGGTCCTTGATTGTCGCGCCTCTGATATGGCTGAACGGAGCACAGCAATTATCCTCGGAGCTGAGGTCGAGCGTAATTTTGTGCGAATTACCGTCAAATATACCCCGGAACGGTCTTGTCGAGGTACCGAGCATAGTTGAAACGGTAATGTCATTCGTAAGCTTAAACACCTTTCCGTCTGTTTTGCTGCCGTGTTGGATGGATTGCGAAAGAATCTCCCAATCCTCCGCGTTGTTTATGATGAAAGGAGATTCCATTGTTCCCATTCCGTAAAGGCGTATAGAAAAGGATTCGATCTGTACCTCTTTGGCGACTGAGTCTTGGGAATCAAAGACTGAATCTGACAAAGGATCAACGCGCTTAATTTTGGCATTTTCGGGAACGGTGATTGAAACTTCTTTGGGAAGCTGAAGTCCGTGTACCATACGAATAGCTCCGTATCTGTTATTATATCCCTTGACGTGCAGTTTATCAAAGTAATTATCAACAATAAGCGAGCCGCCGGTATTTATGCCGAAACTATCGGAAAGCACTTCGAGCGAGCCGGTATAAAGTCTGATATTTCCGTCACTATAGATACCTGCTATTATACCATAGAACGTGAAATCTCCGTCCAAAACCAGCGTGTTCCACTCATAAATATAAATACCCATATCTGTTGTTTCGAAAGGATCCATATGGTATTCTCCTACGATATTCAACGACATTGCGGCCGAGATTTTACTGTAATTCTCTCCGATTATAGCGTGGGATCCGTTTATCGTCGGATTATTGAGGGTCAAGGTGTTGGTATCGGGATCGAACTTAGCCTTTCCGCCGTCGCCGAGGATGTCGTCCTTATTTCTCATACTGACCTGCTTGGATCCGACCCACAGGTCAAACAAGGGCGCCTTTTCGATCACGACATCCTTTGCGCGTGTATTTCCGTCGGAATCAAAGACCATATAATCTCCCGATGTCACTCTTTTGATCTTAGCGTCTTCCGGAGTTTTGATGTATAATTCGTCTTCGATAACAATGCTGTCGGCTATAATCGCATCGTCTCCCTTGGCTTCCATACGTGTCACACTGTTTGCGACAGTAAAAGTGCCGAGGCAGTAAACCGCATATATTCTGACTCCGGTTGAAAGCAGATTGCCCGACTGAACCGATATATAATTATCCGCGTTGACGCCGCACTTAGAACCGTAGAACTCAAAATCACCGTCCAGCGTCAGGCCTGCCTTTGTTATTCTTACGCATTCTTCAGATTTAGCTTCGGTCACCTTATAGGTACCCTTGATTGTCAGGTTGATTTGGTCGGCGTAGATTGTACACGTTTCGGTATTATTGCCCCATTTATGCAAGTAAGTGTCGGTGATATTCGGATTGTCAAGCGTCAGGGTATTGGTATCGGGATCGAACTTAGCTTTGCCGCCGTCACCGAGGATATCGTCCTTATTATCCGATGTAACCCGCGTGTTGCCGACCCAAAGGCTGTACTCCGTAACCGGGTCTGTCGGCTCGGTCGTAGATTCGGGCTCTGTAGTAATAGGCTCCGTCGTAGTCGGAGGCTCCGTCGTAGTAGGCGGCTCTGTTGTAGTAGGCGGCTCCGTTGTAGTAGGCGGTTCTGTTGTAGTAGGCGGTTCTGTAGTCGTCGGAGGCTCTGTCGTAGTGGGTGGTTCGGTCACAGGAGGCTCCGGCTTCGGCCCGATAACTATGTGTTTAGCCACGCAAGAGTTTTGTTTATCTAAAATACTGATGAGGTTGTAGAACGTATCGGTATAGTAGCTCCAGTCGGAGGGCTCGGTGATTGTGATGTCATCGGCAAGTGTGATTTTCTTGCCGTACAAGGCGACGACGGGCGAGGTTATCTCCGCCTTGGTTACGTCGCTTTTAACCAGGAATGTTCCTGTTCGGGACAGCACGCCGATGTTGGAATCGACAGCGGCGCTGAATGTACCCGATTCCAGGGTGATGTTGCCGTTATACGAGTAGACGCCGTACATAGCACCCTTAATTGTAAAGTCGCCGTCAAACACAATACTGCCCGACGAATACAGTCCCAAGGTCGCCTCGGACGCGGACATCGAGTATGTGCCGACTACGTTAATACTATCGAGTAATGAATATATTTTTGCTGTATTTGTACCGTCATCATAGATGTCTGGGATGACAGGATCGCTGAGTGTCAGGGTGTTGGTGTCGGGATCGAACTTTGCCCTTCCGCCGTCGCCGAAGATATCGTCCTTGTTCTTGGAGCTTACCTGCTTTGAGCCGAGGTAAACGTCGTAGTAGGTTACGGGCTCGCGGTACTCAAATATAACTTGGGAAGCATATTTGCCGGCGGCGGTATCATATACACCCTTAACTCCGAGGCTCTGGTCGGTGCCGTAAGCGATTGATGTCGGCGTGGTGATTTTGACAGCGTTACCGAGCTCGATATTCTTGCCGAACAAAGCATAGCTGCCGCCCGAAATATCATATTTTGTGATACCGTTCTCGAGCTTAAAGGATCCTCCGGAGGCATATACGCTGATAAGTCCGCTGCTCACTGCAGTGAGGCTTCCTGCCTCGCCGGTGATTCCGCCAGTGGAATACATCGCAAAGTTTGTACCCCTGAATGTGAAGTCGCCGTTGAGGGTAATATCATTGTCCGCGTAAACGCCTATCGAAACATCGGCCGAGGACATTGTGTATTCGCCCTTTATGTTTAATTTATCCATTGAGAAGATCTTATATGTATTTCCGCCGTTCGACAGCATTCCGTTGATAGTCGGGTTGTCAAGCGTCAGGGTGTTTGTGGACGGCTCGTAAGAAGCCTTGCCGTCGCCGAAGATATCGCCCATATTCCTCGATGTTACCTGTCTGTCGCCGAGGAAGATGTTGTACAATACAGTATCGCCCTGATACTCGATTACAACGTGAGTCGCGGGATTGCGGTTGCTGTCAAGATAAATCTGATATCCGCCCGACAGACCGATTAGCTGATCCTGCGGAGTTGTCAGTATTTCCTGACTTTCGGTATTGATAGTCTTTGCGGCAACAGGATACAAAGGTGATTTGCAGTCGACCTTTAACACTCCGTTTTTCACGGTCATTGTACCGTTTTGAGCCGAGGCGGCGATTGACTCATCACCGACGGCTTCCAGGGTAAACGTGCCGGATTCAAAGGTGAGGTTCTCTCCGGCAAATACCGTGTAATTTTTCACCTTTAAGCTAAAGGTACCCTCCAGGTTAAGGTCTCCCGTACAGTAAATTCCGCCGCGGGCTTCTGAGTCGGAAAAGCTGTAGCTGCCCTTGACGTTGAGCTTATCCATATCGGCGAAGATCTTGAATTCTTTTTCGTGCTCCAGACCGTTTATCACGGGGTTATTAAGCGTAAGGGTATATGTCGACGGGTCATACTTGGCCGAACCGCCGTCCATAAATATATCGTTACAGTTATCGCTTGTAACTTGTCTGTAGCCGAGCCACAGATCATATTCCGTAAGGGAATAAGGCTCGATAATAACAGAGTTGGCAAAGTTGTCGCGCGCTTCGTTGAGGATAGACGCGGTCTCTTGCACGTATGACGCGCCGTAGGGGGATGTGACCCTGTTGTTGTGCATAATCAGCTCGTCCGCGACCAGCGAGGTTTTCTTGCCTCTCGCCTCTATCCTTGTGATTCCGTCGGTGAACTCCATAGAACCGCCCATCTCGGTATAGAGACCGGAGGCTTCGTCGTTCTCGGTACCTACCGCGACCAGCGAGCCGCCGGCTACGGTGATCTTCTCCTTGGCGCATACGCCGAAGGTTTTGCCTATGAAGGTAAAGTTACCGTCAAGCGTAACCCTTGCGTGACACTGCAATCCATAGGACGACACCGCCGAGGTCATATACGCGCTGCCTGTAATCTTGATGTCATCATTGTTTACCTGTATAGCGCCGCCCGTGCTGTGAAACGACTTGGTCAGCTTGACGCCGTTGAGGTGAAGTATTTTATTTGTCGGGTCATAGCTCGCCTTTCCGTCCTTGAGGATATCCCTGTAGTTATCGGACGTTACTAATGTATCGTTTACGGAGATATTATAGTTGGTAGCGGCATAAGCCGTAGTAAACGGTACGATCGAGAACACTCCCGACACAATTATAAGCGCCAGCAGAATGCTCAGTGGTTTTCTCAGGATTCGCATAGTATTCCTCCTCCATATAATAATACAGTTATACACTACCATATTATCACGCTAAAATCAATATTTTTTGTACTATTTGTCACATAAATAAACAAAAAAACAGACAGGATGACCCTGTCTGCCACAGACTGTAGAAAAACAAATTTATAGAAGCAGTTCGGATTAAACGTTGTAGGGACAGGCCTCTGTGCCTGTCCGCTCGTTTATGCTATAGCTCCATATCCTCTAATGAGCAATATCGGACAGGAACGGGATGGCACGGAGGCCATCCCCTACAAGATATAGCTCCATATCCCCTAATGAGCAATATCGGATAGGAACGGGATGGCACGGAGGCCATCCCCTACAAATGTAACATAAACCAATCTGCTTTTTCAACAAACAGAGGCAGACAGGATAACCCTGTCTGCCATTACTTTTCAGATATATTTATACCGACTGTTCAACCCTGTTTCCTGATATTCCTACGCGCGAGGAATACGACATAGACCGCAAGCAGCGCCGCGGCGAATATCGCTCCGGCGGGATAGGTTATCGAGGTCGGCAGTCCGAACCCCTCGTTAGCCGAGAGAATATAAGTCATACTCACAGCCGACATAAAGGCCGCCGGCAGTGCTGTTATAACCGAGGCGAAACGGTATTTGCCCTTTTTCAGCAGATATGCCGTCGACACCCACAGCGCTATCATCGCGAGCGTCTGGTTGCTCCACGAAAAGTAGCGCCAGATTATCTGGAAGCCGTTGTCGTTGACAATCGCGAACCAGGTCAGCGCTCCGCCGATAACCAGCAGCGGAATCGTAATAATCAGTCGGTTTCTGATTTGTTTTTGTTCGAGCTTAAAGGTCTCGGCAAGAATCAGCCTTGCGCTTCTGAACGCCGTATCGCCCGAGGTTATCGGACATACCACAACGCCTGCTATGGCGAGTATGCCTCCGAACACTCCGAGTACTCCCGTCGAAATCTCGTACACCACATTCGACGCTCCGCCCTTGAACGCGTCGTTCAGCACAATAGTGGTTCCGTAGAACGACACTCCGGCTGCCGCCCATACAAGGGCGATCATAGCCTCGCTTATCATAGCGCCGTAGAACACCTTTCTGCCCTCTTTTTCTGAGGTGATGCACTTGGCGACCATAGGCGACTGGGTGGCGTGGAAGCCCGATACGGCTCCGCAGGCAACCGTGATAAACATATAAGGCCAGATCGGCGTGCCGACCGGGTGGAGGTTTTTGAGGGTTACCTCCGGGACAGTGAATTTACCGCCCGAAAAAACGATTCCTCCGATTACGGCGGCGGCCATCACAATCAGCAATACGCCGAAAACCGGATACAGCCTGCCGATGAGCTTGTCGATCGGCAAAAGCGTAGCCAGAAGATAGTACACCAGAATCACAACCGCCCAGAACGTGCCGTTCATCCAATCGGGAGTGAGCTTGTCGAGCAGGGCGGCAGGCGAGGTAACAAACACAACTCCGCACAATACCAGCAGAACTACCGAGAACACGCGCATTATCCATTTTACGGCTGTACCCAGATATTTGCCCGACAGCTCGGCGACAGAAGCTCCCTTGTGGCGTGAGCTTATCATTCCGGACATATAGTCGTGCACCGCGCCTCCGAGTATGGAGCCGAACACGATCCACAAAAACACCACAGGTCCGAACACAGCTCCCATCAGCGCGCCGAATATCGGCCCCGTGCCGGCGATATTAAGCAGCTGTATCAGAAACGCCTTCCACGTTTTCATCGGCACACAGTCTACTCCGTCGTTGATCGCGACCGCGGGAGTTTGCCTGTCATCGGGCGAGAACACCTTCTCCGTTACCTTGCCGTATACAAAGTATCCGACAATCAATACCGCAAAAGCTATTGCAAGTGAAATCATTAATTACCATCCCTATATTCAATATTACAATTTATGTAAGCAGTTATTTTAATCTTATCCTGAACGACCTTTTTATGGTCTTTGGCAGATAAGCGCTGTTGCCGGCGGCTGTGACCTTAACCGTGATCCTGTAGCTGCCCTTTTTGGCATTTTTCCACCTCTTGAGGGTAATATAGCCCTTGGAGCTGATTTTTACGCGCTTTTTGAGCTTTTCGGAGGATATGCCGAAGGTGAGCTTTCCCTTGGCGTTTTTGACCGAAAGCCTCAGCTTCTGCGATTGCTTGCGAAGCTTTTTGAGCTTTACATTCGTTTTTTTCAGGCTGACCGTCACGGGATTAGCCGCCTTTTCAGGCTGAGCTGTCACGGTTTCGCGTGCGGCAGCAGGCTTGGTCGTAGTTGGCTGAGTCGCCGATACTGTCTCGGTAACAGCAGTCTCTGTCACAGGCTGAGTCGCAGGCTGAGTCGCGGGTTTTGCAGCCGGCTTAGTCACGGGCTTGGTCACGGGCTGAGCCGCGACAGGCTTTTTATTCAACAGGTACGAGTCGGACAAAGCGAGGTACGCTCCCAGCGATCTCAGGGTGTTGTAGTCATCCGCGGTTTTGGTCGTATACATCGAGAAGCTAAGTTCCTGTTTTCTCATATACTCGGCGAGCTTGTCGCTGCTTCCGAGGCATTTAAGGTTATCCATATAGATAAACACAATGTTGTTTACGTCGTTGTCCGCGCACCATTCCACGGCGTTATCGAGCTCTTTCTTATCCTTGGGCTTGATATCCAGCGCAACCTCAAAGCCTGTGTCCGTAAACGGCGCGATCGCGTCCTTGGCTCCGATAATAACCGTGCGGCTCTTTGTCGGCATATACAGCGGACGGTCGTAGTTTTCGATATTGCTGCCGCTTATGATCGGATGAGCGAGTCGGTCGCTGTTCGTAAACTCCCAGATATTCTTGTCAACTCCGAGGATTTTCTTTGTATTTGAATCGTGGCAAACCAGCAGGGTGCCGTCCTTGCCTTCCCATACGTCGCACTCAAATCCGTCGAAGCCGTTCTTTACCGCTCCGAGGGCTGCCTCTACGGTATTCTGCGGATATTCGGCGGAGAATCCCCTGTGCGCTATCAGCAGCGGAGGCTGGATTTCGGGGTTGACAGTGAACTTAAAGTCCTGGGTTTTCGGAGTGTTCAGAACCTTGAACGCAAACTCCTCCAGCACCTTCTCCCCGTCGGTATCGACATAGGCGAGGGTGTAGTCCTTTTGGGAGGAAAGCCTGCCCGTGAGGACGAATTTTTCCGCGGTTTTTCTGGACAGGTCCACGTTTGCCGGTATGCAGTCCGGACCCGTATAGCCCGGAACAAGAAGATACTCGCTGAATGTCCTTGACGGTTCGTTGAAATACTGTGCCATTGCTCCTCCAATCCTTTAGCTCCCTGATCAATCCAATATTCCGAGGTACTCCTCGTAGGTGTTCATCGAGTAGCATATAACCTTTAGCCCGGCCTTGTGCGCGCTGATGATATTCTGCGTCAGGCACTCGGGCACGAGGCTGCCGCCTTTGGCGGTATCGCGGTATTTTTCGTAGTTGAACATCACATATGTAAAATTGTTCTTACCCGCGGTTTTTATCGCGTCGGAGAACATCGAGGTTATCTCGCCGTTGTCGGCGGTCTCCTTGCCAAACAGGTATCCCACGCCGATATCGGGCTCAACCGACTTGGCGTATTCAAGGTAATCCAGCACGCTGAGGTTGCCGATAAGCACCAGCTTGTCGGTCAGTCCGTAGTCACGGGATTTTTCGCAAATCCTTGTGATGACCTCGTTGCTGACGTTGCCGGAGCGTATATGGATCAGGAATTTTCCGAGGTCTCCGCTGTGCTCTTTCAGGCAGGCAAACAGCTCGTCGAGCGTGGGTATGTACTGCACCGGATAAAACTCCGTATCGTCGCCCGACAGTATCGGATAGTCCTTTCGGTTTTCGAGTGTTATTGTGTCGGAGAACATAAGGTTTTTGTATTGTTCAGCGAGCTGACGTTCATTTTCGGGCAGCTTTTTGATTTCGGCGTCGCTTTTGTATTTGTACCGGGTGCACATCAGGAGGTTGTCATCGTGATAAAAGAACAGGCTGTTGTCCTTGCCGACGCGCAGGTCGCCCTCCATATAATTGTAACCCATATCAAACGCCTTTTCGTATGCCGCCAGCGTCACCTGTGGCGCACAGTCAAAGGCTCCGCGGTGAGCTATCGGCACCGAGTTGTTTACGCTTACATTTACACGCACCGTCTTTTGGCTTGTGCGTCCCGAATTATTATCCGTACCGGTGACGGTAATATCGGTATCGCCCTCGCCCACAGCGCTGACAATACCGCTCTCGTCTACCCGGGCGATGTTCTCGTCCGAGCTTACAAAGCTGTAGCGGCGGTCTGCCGAATCATCGGTCGCCATACCGTCGAAAAGGTTGAACACCTCCGCGATACGGACGCTGTAGCTGTCGTTAAGGTTATTGAGGGCGTCGGAGCCGATGTGGGCGTAAACCGGCACGCACACAATTCCCAGCAACGCCAAAAGCGATAATACTAACGCTAGTCGTTTTTTCAATTCCTTCTCTCCCCCAAAGTTATTTTACAAATTTATTGTGAATCAAACGCCCGGCGACGGCAATCAGGTACGTACAGCCGAGTATGACCGGCATTATAACGAACCACATTCCGCCCCTGTTAAACGTATAAAAATCCATCCAGCCGCCGTTTTCCTCGCCGATAACGACCGTCATAGTGAGATACACGGCTCCGTACACTACGCACGGCAGCAGCGCCAGCGGAGTTTCGGACAGTGTGATTTTTGAGTCGGTTTCCAGGAAAAGAAACGTAACAAGCATCGCCACGGGCCCGGCGACGTGCATATAAAACGCTGTTCCGAGCAACAAGTACTTTACGTCGTAAACAGGCAGCAGCACAAACATCACCGTAAAGAAGGTAAGCATAAGCGAAATCGTACCGATGTACTTTATCACTACCGCCCAATGCGGCAGAGTGTCGCGCTTACCCTGCAAGATCCGCGCCTCAAACGGAATCATCACCAGCGCGGATATACCGGCGAGGATGTTTGAGTCCGTCGTAAAGAATTTATAAGACTCGATCCCCGTGGGCGCGAGCGGATTACTGCTGTAAAAATAGTATGACACCGCTATCGCCAGGGTGGACGCCGCGATAAAAATATTAAGAATAAAGGCCGCGAGTATCTTTTTGTTCATAGTAACGTATCCTTTCGCAAGGCTTTTGCGTAATTCCACATAATAATATATTCTACAACAAAACTCCGTCAAACACAATATCTGAGGGTAAAAAATTTTAATATTCTACATTTTGTGCAAAATGGATAAAAGGGATGTTGCGCCTCACGTTTGAAAAGGCAGAATAAGCTTCCCCCTTACGGTTAAGATGATACGATACGAAAGCTTCCCCCTCACTAGAAAGGTTAGACGGTGCGAAAGCTTCCCCCTCACGGGGGAAGAGACTCTCCCATTGGGAGAGATGTCGCGAATGCGACAGAGAGGGTGCCGTCTCCGGCTTAGGAAGGCAATTCGCTTGCGAATTGGTCGATAGGGGTGAAAAGCTCCCCTTAGATGACGTTCTGCTTAAGCCTGTCGCCTTACGGCGAACACCCCTATCGTCAGCTTCGCTGACACTTCCCCCGTGAGGGGGAAGCTTATTCCTGCCTCCATCAAACCTCGCTCTATGGGAATCCTCATCCCCAAAAATCGAGCCCTTTTGGCTAACGATTTCCTTCCCTAGCGGGAGACTGACACAAAAAAACCGCCGCTGTACCGCGGCGGTCTTTAGCTTAGTATTATCAAACCTTCTCGCACACTGCGTTGAGGTCGCTTGGAATCTCGTCCTCGGAGGCCGAGATGAGGAGAACGATGTTCGCCTGGGAGATTTCGGAGAGCTCCTGCAGCTTCTTGGTAAAGTCCTCGAGCCCTGCTACGCCTTCCTTACAAATCTTGAAGGTAGAGTCAATAAGAATATCAGTCACGTCGTAGTTGCCGGCGCAGATTCCGCTGAGGAATCCAAACAGCATATCGTAACCGCTGATGGCGTACTGGTCTGTGTCAATAAGACGAGCCTTTGATGTTATGTCATAAGTGAGCTTAGCGCCTTTTTCCACAACAACAACGTTGCCCTGGGAAGCGGCTACAGCCTCGTTAGCGAGCTGAATAAGCTTTTTTGTTTTTCCTGAACCTTTTTTTCCGATAAGTAAAGTAACCATACTTATACTCCTCCTTTAATTTTTTTGAAATTACTTACTTAAGTCTTGCCTCAAGCTCTGCCTTTGCGTCCTCATAGCCGGGCTTGCCGAGCAAAGCGAACATATTCTTCTTGTAGCTCTCAACGCCGGGCTGGTTAAACGGATTAACTCCGAGGATATAGCCGGAGATAGCGCAGGCCTTCTCGAGGAAGTAGATAAGATAGCCGAGGTTTTGCTCGTCCATAGCCTCAACGTCAAGCACAATGTTCGGTACTCCGCCGTCGTTATGCGCGAGCACTGTACCCTCGAAAGCCTTGCGGTTTACAAAGTCCATTGTCTTGCCGGAGAGGAAGTTGAGTCCGTCCACGTTGGTCGGATCCTCGCCGAGAGTAATCTCTTTTTTACATTTATCAAACAAAACAACAGTCTCAAAAAGATTGCGTCTGCCGTCCTGAATGTACTGTCCCAAAGAATGAAGGTCGGTCGAGAAAATAACGCTCGCCGGGAAGATACCCTTCTTGTCCTTGCCCTCACTCTCGCCGTAGAGCTGCTTGAACCACTCGTTCATAAGCGTATAAGCCGGCTCGTAGCTTACCATAATCTCGGTGGAATATCCCTTGTTGTACAGGATATTGCGGATAGCGGCGTATTTGTAGCAGTCGTTTGAGTACAAATCGTCGTTGTTAAACTCGTCCTGAGCCTTCTTCGCGCCTGCCATAAGAGCGTCGATATCGGCTCCGGCTACAGCAATCGGAAGCAGTCCCACGGCTGTAAGCACAGAGTAGCGTCCGCCTACGTCGTCGGGAACCACAAATGTCTCGTAGCCCTCTTTGTCGGCGAGCTGCTTTAATGTACCGCGCGCCTTGTCGGTGGTGCAGTAGATACGATCCTTGGCGCCGTCCTTGCCGTATTTCTTTTCGAGAAGCTCGCGGAATACGCGGAAGGCGATAGCCGGCTCGGTGGTTGTGCCGGACTTTGAAATCATATTGATGCTGACGTCCTTGCCCTCGCACAGCTCGATAATATCGGAAAGAGCGTCGGACGAGATAGAATTACCGGTAAAGTAGATCTGCGGTGTGTCCTTGCACAAAGCGTTGTAGTTTGGCGAGGTCAAAAACTCGATAGCCGCTCTGGCGCCGAGGTATGAACCGCCGATACCGATTACAATAAATACGTCGGTGTCCTGTTTGATCTTAGCGGCGGCCTTCTTGATACGGTCGAACTCTTCCTTGTCATAGTCGGTCGGAAGGTTGACCCAGCCGATAAAATCGTTGCCGAGACCGGTGCCGTCGTGCAGGGCTTTGTGAGCGTTTTTAACCTGAGCCTCAATACCCTTGTACTCGTCATCGCCGACAAATCCGTTAAGATACTTGTCAATAATCCTGGTTGACATAAGATTACCCCCTGTTATTCAACATAATATACAATCTTATTCTAACACAAGTTATGGATATATGCAAGGGGTTTTTGTCATACATTTAGTATTTTTTGTTCATTATCTACAAGGATGTCAGCGCTTTCAGCATTTTAGCCGCAACAAGCCCGAAGCTCATAGCCTCGACGCTGTCGGCGGCGGTGATTTTAAGGCTTTTCAGCAGCCGCTTGCCGGAGTAGTAATTCACCTCGCCGAGCTTGTCGCCCCTGTGTACCGGAGCTTTCAGGTCTTTTTTGATGATACACTCGCGGTTGAGCTTGTTGTCGCCGGAGCGCCTGAGCACAAGTGTGCCGGGATCGCCGCATTCAAGCCGCACTGTACCGGTCATACCGCCGCTGACCTTTACGCGCTTATTAAGCCGCGCGGGCAGCTTGGGCTTTTCGGATACAAAGTTTTGAAATCCGTAGTCGAGCAGTCTCGCGCTGTCGGCAAACCGTTCGGTGCCGGACTTACATCCCAGCACAACCGCCACAAGCGACAGTCCTCCCCTCTCGGCGGTAGCGCTCATACAGCACCCGGCGTCGTCGGTAGTGCCGGTCTTTAGCCCCGTAATGCCGTCGTAGGTCTTTAAAAGCTTGTTTGTGTTGACGATCTGGGTTTTTCCGCCGCGCAGGTTGTCCAGCCATATCGACGTATAGTCAAAGATCCTCTTGTGCTTTATAAGCTCGCAGGACATTATCGCGACGTCGTACGCGGAGGTCAGGTGGCCTTTTTCGTCCAGTCCGTTGCAGTTTTTAAAGACAGTGTCATCCATTTTAAGCGACCTAGCCTTTTTGTTCATCTCGGCCACAAAGTCCGCCTCGCTGCCCGACAGCTCCTCCGCCAGCACAACCGCCGCGTCGTTGGCGGAGGCTACGGCGGTCGCCTTTATCAGGTCGCGGACTGTCATCCTCTCACCTTCCTCCAGCCAGATATCGGAGCCGCCCATTGACGCCGCGTGAGCCGAGGCGCTAAGCTCGGTATCCGGACTGAGCCTGCCGCAGTCCAACGCCTCCATAACAAGCAGCAGCGTCATTACCTTTGTGACCGAGGCGCAGGCGCGTTTTTGATGGCTGTTATTCTCGCACAGCACCTTTTTGCTGCCTGCCTCGACAAGTATCGACGAAGGAGCCGACAGGTTCACCACGGGCATTTTTGACTCGGCATAGGCGGTAACAGGCAGGGCGAGAAGAATACATATCAGTATGGATATTAGTTTTTTATACATGAAAAACACCTCGTTCAAATTTATGAACGAGGCGCGGGAAATATGCAATCTTGTACCCCTTTTCAAAGGGGTACGGTACATTGTAGGGAACGGCCTCCGTGCCGTTCCGAGGCGCGGTACAGCTATGTTGGCGAGGTTTTCTTCCGCCAAAGGCGGAAAAGTC
>CADAEZ010000019.1 GCA_902787145.1 uncultured Ruminococcus sp. | reverse complement strand
TACCGCTAAAGCAGAAAGCCGTGAACTGGTCGCCGGCGGAGAACCGTTCGGACTAAAGCTATACTGTAAAGGCGTATTAATAACTAAGCTGGAGGACTTTATGTCAGACGGCAAAATTCAATGTCCCGCTAAAGAAAGCGGTCTAAAGCTAAACGATATAATAATAAAAATCAATGACAAAAAAATAAACACTAATGAAGAAGCAGAGAAAATCATAAAAAACTCCAACGGAAAACCCCTTAGTTTTATTATTAGCAGAAACAACGAAACAAAACAAATAAGAATAAAACCAAAGAAGGATTCAAACGGAGATTATTACGCCGGAATATGGATCAGAGACAGCTGTGCCGGTATCGGAACAATAAGCTATTATGACAACAAAAAGAAAGTTTACGGAGCTCTCGGTCACGGGATATGCGATATAGACACCGGTGGCCTGATGCCAAACGGCTCAGGCGAAACACTAAGAGCCGATATAAACAGCATAGATAAATCCGCAAATAATAATATAGGAAGTCTGAACGGAGTATTCACAAACAGCAAAATTGGGAGTATCTTCGAGAACACTCCGATCGGAATATACGGCAGACTATATAATTCCGTAAACAAACAAAAATATAAAACTGCCGAAAAATACGAAGTAATACCCGGAAAAGCAACACTGATTACAACCGTAAAAGGTGAAAATCCAGATTATTATAGTATAGAGATAACAAGTATACACGATATGAGCAAAAGGACAAACCGAAACTTCACAGTAAAAATAACAGATAAAAAACTTCTGAATAAAACCGGAGGAATAGTTCAGGGAATGAGCGGAAGCCCCATTATCCAAAACAATAAGCTTGTGGGAGCGTTAACTCATGTATTTTTAGAAAATCCGACAGAAGGATACGGCGTTTTCATCGGTAATATGACACAAAGGTAAATTTTCCCTGCCGTTTTCGGCAGGGATACATATCGCAAAAAGTCGATATATTGTGTCGAATAACAAAACGATATACAATATATTGATATATTAATTAATATTTTGATATTTTGGTTTGATATAAAAGTAATTTTTTTAAAAAAATAATTGGAATCTATTGCTATAATTACCATATTATGGTAATATTATTACGCAAAATAAATCTTATGGAGGAATCATAATGAACACGACAATAAAGTTATTGCTTACAGAGGAGAAAAACAGTTTTTCAAGGGAAGAACTCAGCGTATTTGATTATTACAACATATATCCGATATTTTGTAATAAAGACGGCGAAGAGCTGTTGTTGAAAATCAGCTCGGAAAAACCCGATGTAGTAATGATGGACTTGTTTATGACCCGGCTGGACTCTCTCGGCGTAATGCGATCTTTAAAGGAAAAAGAAATCGACTCCCCTGTGTTGATTGTAACAGCCTCTTTCAACAGTCCCGCGCTTGAAAGAGAGATAATGAGCAATGGCGCCAGCTACTACGCTCTAAAGCCGTATAACATTAAATCAATATGCGAAGACATCATAGCTTTAATAAACAAGGACGGCACCACCCTAACCTCGAATCAAGCCAATAATTCTATCGAACTAAAAGTCACAGAAATTCTGCACGAAATAGGCGTACCGGCTCATATAAAGGGATATAACTACCTCAGAGACTCAATCCTGATGTCAATCGACAAGCCTGATATTATCAACGCCGTAACTAAACAACTATATCCCAGCGTCGCCAAAAAATATGAAACAACTTCTTCGCGCGTAGAAAGAGCAATCCGACACGCAATCGAGGTAGCCTGGGACAGAGGCGACGTCGACGTGTTAAACTCTTACTTCGGATATACAATACATACAAGCCGCGGAAAGCCTACTAACAGTGAGTTTATCGCAATGATATCGGATAAACTTAGACTCCAGCTTAAAGCGAGCTAAAAATATACGAAACCGGTTCTTAAAGGGCCGGTTTAATTTATTGACAACTATTATAATGTATGATAACATAAGGTTAGTTACAGCTAATCGGGTGATATGATGAAAACTCAAAAATTCACAATAACGGGAATGACCTGCTCCGCGTGTCAGTCTCACGTTGAAAAAGCGGTTAATAAGCTTGACGGTATTGACAGCGTAAACGTAAATCTGCTTTCCAACTCTATGGAAGCGAGCTTTGATGAAAAGAAGCTTTCAAACAAAGATATCATCAACGCCGTTAAGTCGGCCGGATACGGAGCGAAGGAATTCGTACGAGAAGAAAACATCACTGACAACGCGAAAAACAATCTTATTCTGTCCATAGTATTCCTGATTCCGCTTATGTTTATTTCGATGAGTCATATGCTTGGGATTCATATTCCTGCGCTTGATAATATGACTATACTCGGAATATGCGAGGCAGCTTTTTTAATACCGATACTGATTCTTAACAGAAAGTATTTTATAAGCGGATTTAAGTCCCTTATTAAACTGAATCCAAATATGGACGCGTTGATTGCTCTCGGCGCAGGGATATCTACGATTTACAGTATATATAATTTCGTGATATCAGCTATGGATTCACTAAACGTTAGCGTGGCAAATCAGCTCGGCATTCATTTCTACTTTGAATCAGCCGGAATGATTCTTACATTTATAAGTATAGGAAAATATCTCGAAAGTAAAAGCAAAAACAAAACCTCGTCAGCAATCAGCAAACTCATTAAACTGACTCCAAAAACAACTTTAATAGAAATAAACGGCACAGAAAAATCAGTTAATACAAGCGAGCTTAAGCCCGGAGACATTGTAATATGCAAAAACGGGCTGAGCATACCCGTTGACGGAATAATAATTGACGGAAGTTGCAGTATTGACGAAAGTGCTATAACCGGAGAAAGTATACCTGTCGACAAAGCTACAGGCGATACCGTAACCGGCGGCACCACACTCACCTCCGGCTATATCAGGATAAAAGCCGTGAACACGGGGGAAAATACCGCGCTCGCAAAAATTATAAAGCTCGTCGAGGACGCCACCGGGTCAAAGGCTCCGATAGCCAGAATTGCCGACAAAGTTGCGGCTGTATTTGTACCGACAGTAATCGCTATCGCGTTAATAACTACCGTAATATGGCTGATTGTCGGAGCCGACTTCGACAAAGCCTTTTCGTTTGGAATCGCTGTGCTTGTAATATCATGTCCCTGCGCGCTCGGACTGGCAACTCCTACCGCCATCACAGTTGGTACCGGCAAGGCCGCTCAGTATGGTATACTTATAAAATCTGCCGAAGCTCTTGAAACAGCCAACAAAATCAAAACTGTAATTCTGGACAAAACCGGAACTGTGACTATGGGAGAGCCAAAAGTGACGGATGTTTTAGAATACGATGATAAATTTATCAGCATTGCTTATTCTATAGAAAAACAATCGGAACATCCCCTGGCTAAGGCCGTATGCACGTACGCGGAAAGTAAAAATATAAAAAGCCTTGATGCTCAAGGCTTTAAGTCCTACACCGGATCAGGAGTTTCCGCGGAAATAAACGGAGAAACTTACTATGCGGGCAATTACGGTTTTATAGAAAAAAAAGGAATATCCTTTAATAATAATTCTATTTCAGAATTATATAGCAAAGGTAAAACTCCGTTGTTATTTGCAAACCGAACAAAAGTAATCGGGATCATCGCTGTCGCCGACACAATAAAACCTACAAGTAAAGACGCCGTATCAGGACTCAGGAACCTCGGAGTTCAGTCAGTTATGCTGACCGGAGATAATAAACAAACAGCAAATTATATTCAAAAACAATCCGGTATCAAAACAGCATACGCCCAGGTGCTCCCTCATCAAAAAGAACAAGTCGTCAGGAGCTATAAAAATAGTGGCGTAACAGCTATGGTAGGCGACGGAATCAACGACTCCCCTGCCCTCGTGACAGCTGACGTCGGAATCGCAATCGGAGCAGGAACTGACATAGCGATAGATTCCGCGGATATCGTTCTGATGAAAAGCGACCTAATTGACGTTGTAACAACAATCGAGCTCAGCCGGGCGGTACTAAAAAACATTAAAGAAAATCTGTTCTGGGCATTTATCTATAATATAATATGTATTCCGCTTGCCGCCGGAGCATTCTATACACTGCTAGGCTGGCAAATGCAGCCGATGTACGGCACAATAGCTATGAGCCTTAGTTCGATATGCGTAGTTACTAACGCCTTAAGGCTCAAGCGGTTCAAACCGAAAACGAATTTACAAAATGACGATAAAATCAGCGACTACACAACCAAAACTCTCGATGATACCTCATATAATACCAAAACAGTGGATATTAAAGGTATGATGTGCGAGCACTGCGTAGCAAGGGTAAAAGCTGCGCTCGAAACCATCAGCGAAACCCCTGTTATCGTCAGTCTCGAAAACGGTAACGCAATCATAGACGAAAGCGTCGAAAACAAGCTTATAAAAAAAGTTATCACAGACGCGGGATACAGTGTAATTGATATACGATAACTAAATATCTCAAAAGCAGAAATGGCTGTCGCATTGCGACAGCCATTTATCAATTAGTCTGTTGTATAAGGAAGAAGCGCTACCTGACGAGCTCTCTTAATTGCTGTTGTGAGTGCTCTCTGGTGTCTCGCGCATGTACCTGTTACACGGCGGGGTAAAATCTTTCCGCGCTCGCTCATATATCTGCGAAGACGAGCGATATCCTTATAATCAATGTTTTCGACCTTGTCTACGCAGAAAGCGCAAACCTTACGACGGCCTTTTCTGCCGCGGATCGGACGATCAGCCATGATTATCTCTCCTTTCAATAATAAGTGGTTTTCTATTTAAGTTATAGAATTCTGTTTAGTATCAGAACGGAAGGTCGTCATCAAGAGGCATTTCCTGGAAATCATCATTGGAACCGCTCTGATAACTCGGCGCGGGCTGATCCGGAATCTGAGCTGCCGGCTGTGCCTGTGGCGCAGGCTGCTCAAAGGAATTATAGCCCTGGCTGTAACCCTGGTTGTAACTCTGGTTATATGAGCTGTCCCTACGCTCGCCTGTAAAGCTTACGTTGTCAGCCACAACCTCAACTACATAACGGTTAGTGCCGTCCTTTGCCTGATATGTTCTTGTCTGGAGCTGTCCCTCAACCGCAATAAGCGAACCCTTGCCGAAGTAACGGCATACGAACTCGGCTGTCTGTCTCCAACATACGATGTCGATAAAGTCAGCCTTTCTCTCCTCGCCGCTCTTTACATAGCTGCGGTCTACAGCGATACGAAAGCTTGTTACGCTAACGCCTGTAGCTGTTGTCTTAAGCTCCGGAGCCGCAACCAAGCGACCCATCAATACTACTCTGTTAATCATAATAATTCATCCTTTCACTCACCCAATGGGCGTACATTAATTATTCATCCTTCTTGATAATCATAGAACGCATAACGCCGTCTGTGATTTTGAAAATACGGTCGAGCTCAGCAGGGAACTCAGCTGTTGACTCAAAGTTCATAAGAACATAGTAGCCTTCGCTCTCCTTGTTGATAAGATAAGCGAGTCTGCGCTTACCCCATTCATCAACATTCTGCAGAGTACCGTGCTTCTCGATTAAAGCCTTGAACTTCTCGATAAGAGCCTGAATGCCCTCTTCGCCCTGCTTTAAAGAGAAAATCATTACTGTTTCGTAATTAGCCTTTACTGCCACGTTGAACACCTCCTTCTGGACATTAATGGCGATACAAGTATCGCAAAGAGTTTTAACAAAGCAGCAGTCAATCTGCCGCAAAAGTTATTCTAACGCAGAATAACATATTAATTATAGCGGCAGTTTAGTAAAAAGTCAAGAACTTTTTTATAATACATAAACCGCCGCGGTTCAGTCCGCGACGGCTTTGTCTATACTATTATACTATTTATCAGCTTTTACTCTGTCAAAACTTACGTCATCAACCATAATCAAAGTCGCCATCGGCGGAATAATTATATCATTGCCGTCGATTCGGGTAAGCTCCTCGATACCGGAATGTTCACCCTCGGCGATAACAACCCACGAATGCGGCAGGGTTGTATGCGACTTAAGGGTAATTTTAGCAGGTTCAGAACCGTTGTTAAAACATACCGCCATCATATCCCATTCGCCGTGATAAAGATTCGGTACAGTGTATGCTATTGCGCGTCCGTCTGTCTCAAAATATGTATTGCTGACGGTTACGGTCGACGGTTCTCTGAGCGAAGAATATTTCTTACGAATGCTGATAAGTCCTTTATAATACTCTACCATACTTCTGTATCTTCTTCTGCGGTTCCAATCAATAGCGTTTACCGAAAGCGGAGACTTGTAGCTGTTATGATCACCATGCTTGGTTCTTGCCATCTCCTCACCGGCCAGGAAGAACGGTATACCCTGTGAGGTCAGAACAAGCGCAGCTGACAACTTATTCATAGCCAGAATATTCTCGTCGGTTGTGTCGTAATCATTCATATTCTGTGACAAAAGCAGCTTATCCCAGAGCGTGAGGTTGTCGTGAGCAGAATTATATGTCACGCACTGACTGGGCTTCTTCGCCCATTTCAGGAATGTGCTGGAAGAACACGCAAGAATTCCCGAAATAATATAGTAAATATTATGATGATTCCCCTGAATATATCCGATTGACTGGTCGTCATTATTACCCTTTAGAGCGTTGCGGAACGAGTCGTTAAACATAGCGATTCTGGAGCTGAGCTTATATGCGTTCTCCTTTACGCAAGCGTCCTCAAACGAAATACCGTTTTCTCCGAGGTCGGCAGTCCATGGCTCACCGTAGATGATAAAACGGCTGTCAATCTCGTCAAGCGCGAGTCGAACCATATTCATAGTTGTATTGTCGATACAGCCCATAAGGTCAAATCTGAAACCGTCGATATGGTATTCATTAGCCCAGTGAAGTATAGAATTAACGATATACTCGCGCGCCATCTTCTTTTCACTTGCGAATACGTTGCCGCAGCCCGATGAATTAAGGAATCGGTCGTTATTCTTTCTGTAGTAATAATCCGGATATGTACGGTTAAAGCAGGAGTCCGTAGAGCTTGTGTGGTTGTATACAACATCCATAATAACGCCGATACCCTCGTCGTGGAGAGCCTTTACCATCTGCTTGAACTCTCGTATACGCACGTTACCGTCGAAAGGATCGGTCGAGTACGAACCCTCCGGAACATTGTAGTTTGCGGGATCATATCCCCAGTTGTATCCACCGTTCTCAGGATGAGCCTCGTCAACCGAGTCAAAGTCATACACAGGATTGAGGTGAACGTGAGTAACGCCAAGCTCTTTAATATAGTCAAGGCAGGTAGAAANAGAAAATTTGCCTTCGCCGTTCAGAGTAGTGCCCTTCTCGGTAAACGCAAGGTATTTTCCCCTGTGTTTTTCGCTTACGCCTGAGCTTTCGTCACCCGAAAAGTCTCCAACGTGAACCTCCCAGATAACAGCGTCCGTAGAGTGTTTTACAAATATATGCTTATCGCTTTCCCAACCGTAAGGATTGGTAGATTCCAAATCACATACCATACTCCTCCTGCCGTTAACGCCGACAGCGGTCGAATAAATATCCTGCGTCTCACGTGTTACGCCTTTTACAGTTACAAGATATGTATAGTAAAGATTTTTCAGGTCGCCGAAAACAGTAACAGACCAAATGCCTGTATTATGATCAAGCTTAAGGCCATAGCTCTCAAGCTTCTGAGCGCCGTCTTCCTCGTCGGAGCCGGTCTTGTAAAGTTGAACTCTTATGTCGGAAGCCTCAGGCGACCATACGCTAAATACTGTTCTGTCGCTATAATACTTACAGCCCAGCTTATTTAATGATGAATTCATAATAATCCCCCAATTATTATCATTTTCGGAGTTCGTCAGGTATATGCATCAAGTTCCTGTCGGAACCTGCTTATTATTTCAGGATAATCAACATAGCTAACATTAAGGTCTACGCGCATATCTATACCGTCTACAACTCCGTTCGAGGTATACTGCCACATAGAAAAACTATTCTTGAACCCTTCATAATTATGCGTATTATCTCGATAACTCGCAATCCAAAAATCCCATTTATTGCCTAGGGTTCGCTTGTCGATATATCTATTGTAAATTGAGTTCGAGGTGTATACCCCTGGATAATACCCTCCGCGCTTAACATACTTACAGAAGGTTTCTATCATAGCGTCGTTTTCGTCGGTTCTGTCATATGACAACAGCTCGTGAAACTCAAAATCAAGAAATACAGGATAATTGAAGCTTTTGCCTTTAATATATTCAAGCAGAGTAAAAACTTCCTGCTTGACCTCCTGCGCGGTATAGGCGTAGGTGTAATAATAACAACCTATGTCAAGACCAGCGGATCTGGCGTTTTTGTAGTAGGTTTCAAAGTTTTTATCCTTGCCGCCCTGGGATGTACCCGCTCGCAGAATGACAAAATCATATCCGTCGGCCTTAACACGGTTAAAGTCGATATCACCCTGATATCTCGAAACATCAACACCGTGAGCCATAATCTTGCCCTGTGGAACAGAGCAGGTGTTTATACTGTCAATAAGCTCACCGGACGACCGATCGTAGACCGAAACCCCTGCGGTAGTGCATATCAGCATAATTGCAATAACCAAAACAGCAAAGGCAATTACCCTTTTATACTTTAAAATAAAGATTTTCATACACAAATCCTCTCGTAGCATTATACTAAAAAGGAATTAATATTTCAAGCATAGCAACAAAATTGTTATGTTTTTAACATAATAAGGGGAATTTATTGCAATTTTGTATTCAAGATTCATTTAATAAATCCAAGACCTTTTACATCAGTAGCCGTAGTTACGATTATAAATGTGTTTTCGTCGTGTTTTCTCGCGATATTTTCGGCCTTAAAAAGCTGATTCGGACGCAGTGCGCATAGCAAAATATCCCTGTTTTTGCCGCTGTACGCGCCGTATGAGGACAGTACCGTTACTCCCCTGGGAATTTCACGCAAAAACTCTTCCAGAATTTCTGCTGATTTATCAGTAATAATAAACATCAGCTTACCGTTACCGCGCGACGTACCGTATGTCACCGTGTCAATCATTCTGGAACCGACAAAGATAGATACTACGGCGTAAAGGGCATTTTCCGCATTATGATATACAAACGCTGAGCAAAGCACTATCACCGCATCGGATATAAGAATTAACCTGCCAACGGAAAAATCCGGCCTGAATTTGTTTATGACCGAGGCTATAATATCGCTGCCGCCGGTAGATCCTCCGCGTGAGAATATAAGTCCCAGCCCGATACCGTTTATCACTCCGCCGAATACCGAAGCAAGAATCATATCGCCGTTATATTCCGGTATGAACACGGTAAATAAATCAATAAGAACAGAAACAACAATAGTACCGAACGCCGATCTGAGCGCGTATTGTCTGCCGAGGATTTTATATCCCGCAAAAAACAACGGCGCGTTCATCACAAGTATGAACACACCGA
This sequence comes from uncultured Ruminococcus sp., assembly GCA_902787145.1. Lineage (GTDB taxonomy): Bacteria > Bacillota > Clostridia > Oscillospirales > Acutalibacteraceae > Ruminococcoides. The sequence continues at coordinate 37,643 of CADAEZ010000019.1, read as the reverse complement.
TTGGTATAGAAAATAGATAATTAAGCATTGTGCCGATGCCGGTAAGTCCGCCGGGAGCAATGTTATTCGGAGCGGTAAAAACCACCACCGATAAGGCATACAGCACGCAGCCTGTAAATATGATAATACAGTTTTTTAATTTTTGCATAAGTACTATTCGGATTTACCGATTACTATTTCAAACAACTCCCTGAGCCTGTCTACTCTGCCCGACAGATAAAGATATCCGAAAAGCGCCTCGAGTCCCGTAGCGCTGTGATAATCTGCAACTGATGAATTTTTTGGAGTATTTTTGGTAAAGGCGTTTCTGCCTCTTTTATAAACCGACAGCTCCTCGTCCGTAAGGCTCGGTGTTATTCTCCTGACCGCCTCAGCCTGAGCCTCGCAATTAACGAGACTTACTTTTCGCTTGTTAAGCTCACTTACGGGGCGGTTAGCCTCAGTAACAAGCGACTCACGGACAAAGAGCTCATATACAGTATCCCCGATAAACGCTAAAGTATTCGGAGAATACTGCTTCATATCCGAATTTGTATCCAAAATAGTGCTCATTATTTACTCCACAAAATCAAACTGTACATCGTATAAACTTACTGTATCGCCTTCCTCGATTCCGGCTTCCCTTAGCGCGTCGAACACACCGTTATCGCTCATAACCTTCTGGAAGTAGTTCATACTCTCATAATCATCAAAGTTAACAGACTGCATTATCCTGTACAGCCACTTAGCCTCAACGTTGTATATACCGTCAACCTTGCTGACCTTTACACTGTGGTCGGAGAAATCCTCGGCGCTGACAACAGGTACCGGCTCCGGCTCATAACGCTCGATCGGCGGCAGCTTGGAGAGCATTTCCTGAATTTTCTTTAGCAAAGGATCTACGTCATATCGAATAGCCGCCATTATCGGGAAGAAATCATATCCCATATCCTCGATATATTTTCTGTAATCGGCAATCTGCTCGTCCGTACACATATCGCACTTGTTGCCAGCTACAATCATTGGACGATTGGCAAGTTCGGGGTTGAATTTTTCGAGCTCACTGTTGATGATTTTAAAATCCTCATATGGGTCACGGCCGTCGCTTCCGCTGATGTCGACAATATGAACCAGCATACGGCAACGCTCTACGTGTCTGAGAAACTGATGACCAAGTCCTACACCCTGCCACGCTCCCTCAATCAGTCCGGGGATATCAGCCATAACAAAGCTGGACCCTTCGCCCATCGAAACTACACCCAGAACAGGAGTAATGGTGGTAAAATGGTAGTTAGCGATTTCGGGTTTAGCCTGAGATACAACAGATATAAGCGTGGATTTTCCGACATTTGGAAAACCTACAAGACCAACATCAGCCAAAAGCTTTAGCTCCAAAGTTACGTCGAACTCCTCTCCCGGAAGTCCGGGCTTAGCGAATCTAGGCACCTGACGTGTGGGTGTGGCAAAATGCGGATTACCCCAGCCGCCCTTGCCGCCCTTTGCGATAACAACAGGTTCCTTGGAGCTGACATCAGCGATTATTCTGCCGGTTTCGGCGTCCTTAACAAGTGTACCTAGCGGCACCTTTACGATAAGGTCGGGCGCGTTTTTGCCCTTTTTACGATCACCTTTGCCGTTCTCGCCCTTCTGAGCTACGTATTTTCTTTTATACCTAAAGTCGGCAAGTGTAGAGATATTGGTGTCGGCCTGAAAGACAACATTGCCTCCTCTGCCGCCGTCACCGCCGTCCGGACCGCCGGCCGCAACATATTTTTCGCGATGAAATGCCACCGCGCCGTCGCCGCCGTCACCGGCTTTAACATATATCTTAGCTATATCTACAAACATAGGAACCTCCGATTCAGTTTAAGGTTAAAAGTTGACAATTAGAAAAGCCCGCTTTACGCGGGCTTTTGATTACTGCTCTACAGGGTAAACGCTTGCGCGCTTTCTGTCTTTGCCTACACGCTCAAAACGGAGAACGCCGTCAATCTTTGCGAAAAGAGTGTCGTCCTTACCGATTCCAACGTTCTGACCCGGATGAATGTGAGTTCCTCTCTGCTTTACGAGTATGTTGCCGGCGAGAACCATCTGTCCGTCAGCTCTCTTGACGCCGAGACGCTTTGACTCGGAATCACGGCCGTTCTTTGTAGAACCCATTCCCTTTTTATGAGCGAATAACTGAAAGTTTATCTTAAGCATACCTTACACCTCCGAAATTTTAACATTAATATAATCTTCATACTGCTCCTGAGCCTGGAGCAAATGCCTGTACAAGCCCTCAATGAGCCTGTCGGCGTCAGCGGTTACTTTCATATAACCGTCGTCCAACGCGATATCCGCCTTGATATCAAAGGCATCAGTGATAAGGTTAGCGCAAAGATAAGCCGCCGAACTTACAATAGCGCAAACAATGTCGCTGCCTTGCTCGGAATAATCTGAATGACCGCTTATCTCGTAGCCTTCAAAACCCTTTTCACTCTTTGTAAAAACCGCGTTAATCATAGTAATTAAGCCTCGATAGACTTAATCTGCACCTTTGTGTAAGGCTGTCTGTGACCAAGAGTTCTCTTGGATGAGCCTTTCTTTGGCTTGTAAGTAGAAACTCTGATTTTCTTAGCTTTACCGTTCTTTAAAACTTCTGCTGTAACCTTGGCGCCGTCAACATATGGAGTGCCGACCTTGATACCGTCGTCACCGCCGAGGGCAACTACGTCGAATGTTACAGTGTCCTTTTCCTGGGCGTCAAGCTTCTCGATGAAAACAATCTGGTCGTTCTCAACCTTGTACTGCTTTCCGCCTGTCTCAATAACTGCGTACATATTAGTACCATCCTTAATTTAGTCTCGCTATTCGTAGGCGCGTTAATACGACTTACAGCCCACAATATGCGGCTTATATACTATAACACAAAGGATTTGCTATGTCAAGCATTATTTTGCAGCTTAGCGGCCTTTAGCGTATTCTTCATCAGAGTCGCGATTGTCATCGGTCCTACACCGCCCGGTACAGGGGTTATAAACGAACACTTGTCCTTTACTTCCTCAAAGTCAACATCACCGCACAACTTGCCGTTTTCGTCACGGTTCATTCCTACGTCGATTACTACGGCGCCATCCTTTATCATATCGGACTTTACGAACTTGGCTACTCCAATTGCCGCTACCAGTATATCAGCCTTCGAGGTTATTTCCTTAAGATTCTTTGTATGGCTGTGACATATCGTTACCGTGCCGTTTTCGTGTAATAGCAGCATTCCCATAGGCTTACCTACTATATTCGAGCGTCCGATTACAACGCAGTTCTTTCCGTCAACATCAATATCATACGAGTGCAGCATTTCCATAATTCCCGCGGGAGTACATGGCAAAAAGTCATAGTCGCCTATCATAATCCTGCCGACATTCTGTTTATGGAAAGCGTCAACATCCTTCAAGGGACTGATAGCCTCGATTACGGCGTTCTCGTCGAGCCCCTTCGGCAAAGGAAGCTGACAGAGAATTCCGTTTATATCATTTCGATCGTTAAGCTCATACACAAGATTCAAAAGTTCCTCCTGTGTAGTATCAGCCGGGAGCTTGAACTCCTCGGACTTAAAGCCTACCTCCTCGCAGGCTTTCTTTTTATTATTCACATAAACTCTGGAGGCAGGGTCGTCGCCGACCAGAATCACAGCAAGTCCGGGTATAATACCCTTGGCCTTTAGCAGCTTTGTCTCCTCAGCTACCTGCTCTTTTACCAAAGCGCTGACCTTTTTTCCGTCTATAATCGTCATAAAACTTATCCTCCTTGTTCCTGTTAACTATCAATAAAATTACACCGGCTATGAGTATCAATGCCGAAAGAATCTGTGACACCCTGAGCTCAAAACCGAGTATTGGCGGAAGATACAGGCTGTCCGTCCTGAGTCCCTCCACTATCATACGCTCAAAACCGTACCATACCATATACCAGTACAACACCTGGCCCGCGTATTTCTGATACTTTTTTGACAAAAAGTGGAGCAGTACAAATCCAATCAGGCACCACAGGCTCTCATATAAAAAGCAGGGATGCACAGCCGTCAGGTTGGTATTCTCACTAATCATTCCCCACGGAAGATCTGTCGGAGTTCCAAAGGCCTCCTGATTAAAGAAATTACCCCAACGTCCGATACCCTGGCCGATCAAAAAACCAAGCACAGAAATATCAAGTATCGGCATAATCTTTATCTTAAGTATCTTAGCGGTAATACATCCGCCGAGAAAAGCACCGATAATACCACCGTATATAGCTAGTCCGCCGTTGTTAATCATCAGTATCTCGGCCGGGTGAGCGGCATAGTAGTCGAGCTTAAAAAGAACATAGTAGGCTCTCGCGCCGATTACGCCGGTCACAATTCCGACAAGCACGCAGTCAAGGAGCTTGTTTTTGTCGACCTGAAACCGCTCTGCCGAAAACCACGCGTAGCATAAGGCGAGCAACAGCCCCGACGCGATTATAATTCCATACCAATGGATTTTCATTGAGCCGAGCGAAAAGGCTATCGGACTTATTTTAAATTCCAAGCCAAATCCGGGAAAACTAACATTATATATTGTCATACAGCACCTCAGCTTTCCGGAGAGCTGACTACCGACAATGTTGTGTTGCCAGTATCGAGTATATTTTTGAGTCTTTTATTTATATCGTCAAGTGTAACCGAGGCAATATCATCAATCAAGCCGAAAATATCAAATCCGTTAAAGTGGAAATCCGCTAAGGTATTGGCTATATTGTCTACCGAGTTAAGTCCCGACACCGCGTCGCCATAAACCTCACGACGAGCGATTTCAAATTCTTCCTTATCAACTCCGTCGGTTTTAATTTCGTCGATATAATTCTTAATCACCTCGGCGGTCTCCTTGGGAGAACGTGATTCACCGCTGAACAAAAAGGCGTTGTAACCCTGACCGGAGAAATACTCGCAGTCATAACTCTGGTTAATCAGCTTGAGATCGTCGAGCTTTTTATACAGCATTGACGATGGTGATGACAACAGGCTGACCGCGATCTCGATCTCCGCCATTTCCTTCTGAGTAAGCTTATGTGCTTTCTCTTTGAAACCAAGATTGAACATAGGCATAGCGACAGGGAACTTCTGCTCCACATAGTCGGACACAACCTCATAGGGTTCGTCCTCAAAATAATTTTCAATACTGTGCTTTTCACAGGGCTTTAGCATAGCGTCTGCAGTCTTTAGTATATCTTCCACACTCAAGTCGCCAGCAACAGCAAGCACCATATTATTAAGGTTATAATAGGTGTAGTAGCAGTCATACAGCAGTTCCGGAGTGATTTTAGCGATTGACTCAACCGTTCCGGCGATGTCCAGCTGAACAGGGTGTTTATGATACATATTCTCAAGCATATTGAACATAACACGCCAGTCGGGCGAATCGTCGTACATCCTGATTTCCTGACCGATTATACCTTGCTCCTTAGCTACTGTCTGCTTGGTGAAATACGGACGCTGTACAAAATCAAGAAGAATACGGAAGCTCTCGTCAAAATTCTCTGTACAGCTAAAGAGATAGCAGGTTTTATCGAAGCTTGTATAAGCATTGGCGTTCGCTCCGGTTTTAGCGTATTTAACAAAGGCATCGCCGTCCTCGCATTCAAACATCTTGTGTTCAAGATAATGAGCTATTCCGTCCGGAACATTTTTGACCTCGCCGCCGTCGAGTGAAAAAGCGTTGTTCACACTACCGTAGCGCGTACCGAAAATCGCGTATTTAGAGTTGTATCCCGGCTTTGGATAGAGATAAATAGTGAGCCCGGACTCGTGGTCAATTCTGTAATAGCTATCGCCTGTACGGGCGGATCTTACTTCTGTAATATTATTCATCTTCCCCACCCTTTGACTCTAATACATAAATCGTGTCGAGTTCCAGCTTTTTAGCAGCCTCGACTATTCCTTCCTTAGTAACTGCGTTAATTTTCTCGGCTGCCTGACGGGGAGTATCGACGCTCGCGTCCATAAGCTGGGAGCTGTACCACATACAGGTACCGCCGACTGTGTCGGTAACTCCACAGAAACTGTTAGTCACGGCGAGCTTGGCGGCATTAATCTCAAAATCAGAGATTATACCGTTCTTCATATCATCTATCTCTTTTAAGATAGCTTCTTTGGCAGCCTCTACATTAGAGCTTTCTACACCTGATTCGACAAACATTATACCTTTGAGCCTTGCGAATCTGCTCATACAATAGTAGCAAAGGCTCTTTTTTTCTCTGACATTGTTAAACAGCTTTGACGAAGCAGTACCGCCCAAAATGGCGCACATCAGGCGCGTAGCGGTCGACTGAGGCTCAGGCTCGGCGCAGGCGGTACGGAATCCAATCTCCAGTTTGCACTGCGCGACGTCCTCCTCCTCAACAACATTTTTTACACCAAAGACGGAGTAAACAACGTCTGTTGACAATTCAACAGGTGTTCTGTTTATTTCTTTAAAGGAATTTTTCAGTAATTCGGCAATATTATCCGCTCCGTCATATCCGACAAAAGTAAAATCAAAATAAGCGTTTTTAAGCATATTACGCCACGCCTTGTATACATCACTGCCGTCGAGAGCTTCAATCTGATCCTTGGTGCCGATTTTTTTGACGCCATAACGCTCGCCTTCGCACATAATCTCGATAAGACGATTGTTGGCGTAGGCTCGCTTATCGTTGAACTCAGCGTCAATAAGCTCGATCAGCTGACGCTTTTCCTGTTCAACATCCTCGCTGCAGAAGCTATCTCCCTTAACCTTAGGGTTAAAAAGCACCTCGCACATAAGCTTTGTGAGTTCGGAGATAATCTTTTCTCCGCCGATCGCGTAACGGTCATCGAGACCTCCGACAGAGATATTAAGGCACTGCATATCGCCCATTTTAGACACCGAACCGTTGAGCTCCGCGCCGTAAAGAGAACCCAGCTTTCGGGATAATGTTGTAAAATCCGGATACTTTTTACAGCAACGTACGAGCACATAGCATAACAGCGCGTTGACCGCGACAGTATCAGCGTCGAGCGGAAGCAGGATATTCGCTGACAGTCGGGTAGTCTTGAACCGGTTGTCATAAACCGAGTTAAGCCATACCCCGTCGCAAATCTCTCTTTTTGTTACAGACATATATTTCAACTCCATTATAATTTTACATATACAGTTAGTATAACACACTTGCTGCAGAAATTCAAGAAATCACCCACACCAAAATAGATATGATTTCTTTTTTCATAGCTCTTGTGGGCTGCGTTCAACTGAACTGATAATACAAAGAGCAAAAAGGGGTGTTCAAATTAAACACCCCGTAATCTTAATTCAACATCTCACCCGAAGCGCTGAATAATCTCTTGATCTCAGCGTTAAGCGCTCGGTATCGGTCATCATATATATAATTCGAATCCGATACAACATAATCTGCTATTTTTTGGGAAATCTCAAGGTTACGCGTATCAGCAAGCGAGCTTATGTTCAACTGCGGTAATCCGTGCTGACGTGAGCCGAAGAAGTCACCCGGTCCGCGAAGCTTTAGATCGGCGTCGGCGATTTTAAAACCGTCGCGAGTCGCACACATTGTCTTTAGTCTTTCTACGGAATTCTCTGTCCTGTTATCCGAGACAAGTATACAATAGCTCTTCTCACTTCCGCGGCCGACTCTGCCCCTGAGCTGGTGAAGCTGAGATAATCCGAATCTCTCGGCATTTTCTATCATCATAATTGTAGCGTTAGGAACGTCAATCCCGACCTCGATTACAGTAGTAGCAACAAGGATTTTTATTTTATTTTCGGCAAAATCAGCCATTACCGCTTCTTTTTCGGAAGGCTTCATCTTGCCGTGCAGTATTCCGACAGAAATATCACTGAAAAAGTTGAGCATCAGCTCGGCGGCGTATTCCTCGGCGGATGCAAGTCCCGTATCAACCTCGCCCTCCTCTACAAGCGGACAAACTATATAAGCTTGTCGTCCGCGAAGGATTTCCTTTTTTATAAAACCAAGCGCGCGCTGACGCTTTGTACTGTCAATAAGCAGAGTATCAATCTCCTGCCTGCCCGGAGGAAGTTCATCAATAATAGAAATATCGAGATCACCGAAGATTATCAGACCCAATGTTCTTGGAATAGGCGTCGCGCTCATTACAAGCAGATGAGGATTATTGCCCTTTGAGAGTAACTTAGCCCTCTGCGCTACGCCGAAGCGGTGCTGCTCATCAGTTACGACGAGAGATAAATTACTGAACAGAGTTTTGTCGGTAATCAGCGCATGAGTGCCGATTACGAGGTCTATCTCTCCCGCCTCCAGCTTTGAACGAATTTCTTTCTTTTGGCTCTCCTTTACCGAGCCTGTCAGCAGGGCAATTCTTATATCGGTGTTTGACAATATTTCTTTAAACGAATTATAGTGCTGTTCGGCAAGTATCTCTGTCGGAGCCATAATCGCCGCCTGACCGCCGTTTTTTACAACTGTATAGCACAAAGACCCTGCAACTACAGTTTTACCTGAGCCTACATCGCCCTGCACAAGCCGGTTCATACAGATCTCAGGATTCATAACATCGGACACGCAGTCCTTAATCACCCTTTTCTGGGCGTTTGTCATATCGAAATTAAGGAGTTTTTCAAATTCTTCGGAATAATCCTTTTCGATTATATTTGCGTTTTGAGTCCTTTTTTGATCTTTAAGCTGACGAAGTCCGAGGTTAAGCACAAGCAGTTCCTCGATAACAAGTCTTCTTCTCGCGATATTAAGAGCATCGGTGTCTGTCGGAAAATGAACGTTTTCTATGGCAAATTTAAGATCGCAAAGGTTGTACTTTTCCCTTAATTCTTCCGGCAAAGGATCGTTGACTTTGTCCGGCAACATAGCTACAGCCTGCTTCATAGCGTTAACAACCACATTATTAGGCAGTCCCGCAGTGAGATTATAAATCGGCTTTACGACGTTTACATCGGATTCCGTCATAAACGTCGGACTGATCATCTGTAAATCCGTGTGATTCCTTGACGCCTTACCGAAGAAGCGGTACTTTGTATTGGTTTTCAACATATTTCTGATATATGGATTATTAAAAAATACAAGCTCACATACGCCCGTATCATCCGCCACAAACACTTTTGCGATAAACTTTCTGTTTTTAGTATAACCGGACTGTACTCCGGTAGTAAGCTCGGCGGCGATACATACCGAGTCACCGTCGTTAATATCACATATATCAACAACCTCCGACCAGTCCTCGTATGTACGCGGATAGTAATTCAAAAGCTCCCCGACTGTATAAATACCGAGTTTATTAAAAAGCTCGCATCGCTTTTCGCCGAGTCCTTTGAGAGTATCTATTTTAACAGTATACAAAGAAGCCATAGTTCACCTTTAACGCAAAAGGCGTGCCTTTGGCACGCCTTCAATATTATTCAACACTTAACATAAAGTAATATATTGGCTGACCGCCGTTTACTAGTGAAACATCTACCTTTGAGCCAAACTTATCCTCTATAATCTCATAAGCCTCCTGAGCGTCCTGCTCTGAGATGTCACATCCGTAAATAAGAGTAACAAAGGCTGTGTCGTGCTTTATCATACTCTTGGCAAGCTTTACGACCGCCTTAACCGGAGATTTCTCGGTGATGGTTAGCTTACCATTTTCGAGGGCGATAATCTCGCCTTCCTTTATCTTATGATGACCGAACTCGCTGTTTCTGGCGGCGAATGTTACCTGACCGGTAGCTACATTTCTGGCGGCATCGAGCATCATATCCTTATTACTTTCAGCCGAAAGCTCAGGGTCGTAGCTAAGCAAAGCGGTCATACCCTGCGGAATCGTACGTGTCGGAACAATAATAACCTTTCTGTCCTCAACCATCGGTACGGTCTGCTCGGCAGCCATAATAATGTTCTTGTTATTTGGGAAAACAACTACAGTCTTTGCAGGTGTAGCCATAACAGCCTCATAGATATCGTCGGTGCTTGGGTTCATGGACTGGCCGCCCGATACAACATTTGCGCAGCCTAAATCCTTAAAGAGCTGTGTTAGTCCTTCGCCGGCAGCAACGGCTACAAAGCCGATTTCATCAACAGGTTCGGCAGGCTCGAACTTGGAAGCCTTCTTAGGCGCTTTATCGGCGTCAGCCTGAGCCTTCTTATGCTGCTCTACCATATTCTCAACCTTTACAGTCAAAAGCTGACCGTACTCAAGTCCACGCTTGAGCGCATCGCCCGGCTGATTTGTATGAACGTGAATCTTAATAATCTCGTCATCGTTTACAAGTACAACGCAGTCGCCGATAGTCTCCAGGAACATTCTGAGCTCATTGGGATCTTTATCGTTATCCTCGTCACGGCCGACAATAAACTCGGTACAATATGTGAAGTTGATAACCTCATCGAACTCGGCTACTGTATTGGTAAAGTTATCGAGTTCCTCCTGTGAGCTTGACTCGGCATACTCACATATTTCGCCTTCGACAAAGTACTTGAGCATACCTTCGAATATCGAGAGAAGTCCCATACCGCCGGCATCTACAACTCCCGCCTTTTTAAGTACCGGCAGGTACTCGGGAGTTTTCTGCAGCGCCTCGTCAGCTGACTTACATATTTCGCCCCAGACATAAGCAACGTCGTCGTTCTTCTCGCAAACCTTTAGTCCACCTTCGTAAGCCACTCTGGCAACCGTGAGGATAGTACCCTCGGTGGGCTTCATAACAGCCTTATACGCTCCGTCAACTCCGAGTCCGAGAGCCTCAACAAGATCCTTGCCGTTAACATCCTCTTTATCGGTGAGTCCGTCGGCAAAGCCCCTGAAGATAATCGAAAGGATAACACCCGAATTACCTCTGGCTCCGCGAAGCATAGCGGAAGCTATAGCCTTGGCGACAACACCGGCGTTGATATCATCAACAGTCTTAAGCGCGTTAACCGCCGCCGTAGTTGTCATAGACATATTTGTACCGGTATCACCGTCCGGTACAGGGAAAATATTAAGGTCGTTAATCATAAGCTTTTTAGAGCAAATATTATTTGAGCCTGAGATTACCGCCTGTTTAAGATCATAACCATTCATAATCAGCACTTCCTAATCTTTAAAAGGTTGTTTATAACTAATCATACACAACAATTATACTATAAAATAAAAATTTTGCAATAGTTAATTTAAAGAATTCTTAATCTTTCGGTATTTGTTGTTTTTCCTGATTTGTCATCTATATCAAAAATCGCACATTCCATCTTGCATTTATCGCGCCTTATATCAAACCGCGCGGGAAGCCTGGTCTTGAACTTTTCGATAACAATTTCGGGCTCGACGCCGAGTACCGAATTCATCGGGCCTGTCATACCGACATCCGTAATATAGCCTGTCCCCTTCGCGAGTATATGCTCGTCGGAGGTCTGGACGTGAGTATGAGTGCCGAATATCGCGCTCACCCTGCCGTCAAGATAGTATCCGAGAGAAAGTTTCTCGGATGTAGTTTCGGCGTGAAAGTCAATAATCTTTACAGCACAGTCGTCATCGGACACGAGGCTGTCGACGATATCAAACGGGCTTTGCAGGCTGTTGTCGAGGAACATCGTACCCATAAGGTTTATGACCTTGACCCTTACCCTGCCCATATCATATACGCAGCACCCTACACCCGGAGTAGTAGCCTCGGGGAAATTTGCCGGACGGATAATATACGGTTTTTCGTCGAGATAGCTGTACACCTCTTTTCTGCGAAAAGAGTGATTGCCCAGCGTAATTACATCGACGCCGCTGTCAAACAGATAGTCGGCCGAGGACGGAGTGATACCGTTGCCGTCGGAAGAATTTTCCCCGTTACAGATTACCATATCAATTCCCTTAACCCTTTTCAGTCCGGGGAGTTTATCTCTTAAAAACTCGCAGCCGATTTTTCCGACTACATCACCAATACAAAGAACCCTCATAGCTCTCCTCTTTCTAAATTGTTGTATACAGAGTATATCACATCCTGCCTCAGCTTTCAATATGTATTCTTTGCTTTACCGCGATATTTCGGTTAAAGGTATAGCTTGACTTTATAAGATAAGACTTGTTATTCTCCAGAATCTTGTATTCTTTACTCTTTATCCCGCATCTGCTATGAGTAAAGGCTTCATACAGGCAGAGCTTTTTTCTGAGAATGTTTTCAGCTTTATCTGTATCAGAGCCAAGAGCTGACCTGATAAAATAATGCCGCCTGAGCACCTGCTCGCCTAACGGTAGACTTACCGAATTCAGATTAAGTCTGTATTGGTAGTAATTATCAAGACTATATCCACCGCACGATTCCGACATCCTGAAAGGCGCGGTCAGCCAGAGAAAACTTATATTTGATTTTTCGGTATAATTCTTTTGCGGAATATAAATCGGCGTATTCTTGCTGATTTCTATGTTCTTCACAATATATATATCTGCGAAAATATCAGCGTTCGCGTGCGTGTAACTGAGTTTATTATCCGCGTTTTCAGTAACAGCGCTGACGAGAAGCTGATTTTTCGTGACAGCGGAACCCTTTTTTACTCTAAGCGTTCCGCTGTATACTGTTGTCTTTGTGATTACTCCGTCAAACGCGGCTTTTATATTACAAGGATAAGGCGCGATACTTGATTTTGGCTTTTTAGCTTTCTGTTTTATCTGAATTTTTGCAATATTGTTTAGCAAATTAACCGATACCCACCTAATCTCCGGTACCCTAAGCATAAGCCGGCGCTCAACATAATCGGTTCTGACCGACCTTTTTAGTGTTCCTGCAACCAATCCGCTGCTCTTGAGCGCGTTATTAATCTCTACCGTACTCAGTCCTTCGGCTCCGTCAAGCTGCACATCCCATACAAACATACTGAGCAACGACATAAGCGCGATAGCTATTATCGCTCCGACGCATAGTCCGCGGCGAAGCTTATATCTCTTTATAAAAAACGGCAATCCGAATCGTTTGACTACCCTAAGCCTTACTCCGGAGCTTTTGGCAAGCGGACGTATCTTTTTATAATCTGACAAAAACATTCTTCCGCTGAACCCGTCTTTTTCCGGTACAACGCTCCATGAGACTACATTTCTTCTGCTCAGTAAATTTATAAACCGTTCCGGAAATCTACCGAAAACTCTGAATTCCACAAATCCCCTTAGTAATCTAAGAACAAAAAGCATAATTTTCATATCCTTTCCGTCCACAAACAAACATCGCGGACAAAAATAGTTTTATTAGTGTAAACTTTCTCACTATATCTACGTCATAAAATCAATATTAGTTATATACCCCTCGACTACAACGCTCGTAGCCGAGATGCATCTGAGCGTCAGACCCCTGCCGCAAAAAGAAATCACCATTGAAGATGTATTGAGCCTTACAAGCTCACTCTCGTATTTAAGTATTCCGGCAGAGCCCTCAACCGTTACCCTTCGGTTGCCTGTAAGCTCCAGCACCGGCAGTCCGCTGCGAAAATCCACCGGCAGTTCTTTTCTTTTTTTCATTATATCACCTGAATATTTCGTAATCTGTATCATATATATTAACGGTGAGATTAATTAATGAATGTAAATTATCGAAAATACAGCCCCGCTGTGAGTCTGGTTATATTCACTGCAGCTATATTCTTCACAATGTGTTTCGGCGCGGAGATATCAGCGGGCTTTATAAGCGGAGTTTACTTTTGTCTCGAAGCGCTTGTACCGTCGGTATTTCCGTTTATGATAATCTCAGCTTTTTCGGTAAAAAGCGGAGTAAACAGTATCATAGGCCGAGCGATTAATCCGGTATGCAGAAAACTCTTGGGAATATCGGGAATGTCGGCGGCAGCGGTAATCACAGGAATTTTGGGCGGATATCCCGTGGCTGCCAGGGGAATCGAGAGTCTATTTGAAAGCGGAGCGATATCTTCTGCGGAGGCTAAAAAATGCTCACTCGCGGCAGTATGCGCGGGACCGGGATTTCTGATATTTTTTGTCGGAGAAAAACTCTTAAATTCAACAGAAATCGGCATAGCTCTGTTCTCGGCACAGGCAGTCTCGGTGATTTTATTGCTGTGTATCAATAGATTAGTATTCAGAAAAAGAGACTATATCAATAAAATGATTTACCCGAAGCCGGAAAAGCTCTCACAGGCATTTATTGATAGCGTAACAATCTCCTCCTACGCTACAATAGAGATGTGCGCTATGGTTGTTATATTTTCGGCTGTAGTCGAAGCAACAAAGGCTCCGTTCTTAGGAATCATACTGGAAGTCACCAACGCCTGTAACTTACTATCCAAAAGCAAAGAAATAATTCCGCTGGCCTTCTCGGTAGGATTCGGAGGAATCAGCGTACACTTCCAGATTTTTCAGATACTGAAAAAAATTGAAATAAACAAGGGATTATTTTTCGTATACAGAATTATACAAGGTTTACTCACCATGAGTATTACATACTTAATAATAAAAGTATGTAATATGAGCTCGCCGGTATTTTCGAGCTTAACAGGCTCTCCGGTGTTTGGGCTCAGCACGTCAGTCACAGGCTCAATACTACTGATAATCACCGGGGCGAGCCTGATATATAATATTGGAAAAGGCGGTTAAACTATGTGCGGAATTGCAGGATTACTAGACAAAAACGAGGATTTATCCCGGAATATCAGCGTGCTTTCGGCAATGTCGAAAAGTCTCAGACGCAGAGGGCCGGACGAAAACGGTATATTTATCGACAAAAACGCGGCACTACTGCACAGAAGGCTGACAGTAATAGATAAGGAAAACGGCAAACAACCTATGATTTGCGGTATCAAGGGAGAAAAGTACGTAATCGTCTACAACGGAGAGTTGTATAATACCGAAGAACTAAGAAAAAAACTAAAATCCAAGGGCTACAAATTCAAAGGACGCAGCGACACCGAAGTAATACTTAAATGCTATATCGAGTACAAAAGCGACTGCGCGGCTATGTTTAACGGTATTTTCGCCTTCGCGGTATATGAGGTTAACCGAAAGAGGCTGTTTCTCTGCCGCGATAAGGTCGGGGTCAAGCCGCTGTTTTACAGTAAGTTTGACGGTGGATTGGTGTTCGGTTCGGAGCTAAAGGCGCTGTTAATGAGCAAGAGAGTCAAACCTGTTATTAATGAGGAGGGGTTATACGAGCTTTTCTATCTCGGACCCGCTAGAACTCCGGGAAACGGAATATTTAAAAATGTACATGAACTAAAGCCAGGCGAGTTTTTATATTTTGATAACGAGGAACTGAAAAAAACAACGTACTTTTCACTCAAAGCAGAAGAGTTCACCGATAACGCCGAACAAAGCGCCGAAAAAGTCAGATATCTCATAACAGACGCTATACAAAAGCAGTTGGTAAGCGATGTACCTCTGTGTCTTTTTCTGTCGGGAGGACTGGACAGCAGCATTATTGTCAAGACCGCGGCCGAATATTATAAAAAAGCCGGACTGCCCAATCCCGCTACATTCTCGGTGGAGTACAAAGACAATATGAAGTATTTTGAAGAAAGTCTTTTTCAGCCGACTGCCGACCGTGAGTTTATAGATATGATGTCCGAATACTGCGGCACAAATCACACTGAGGTAGTACTCGATAACGAAAACCTCTTTGACGCTTTATATCCAAGCGTAGAGGCGCGTGACCTCCCGGGATATGTTGATGTTGATTCATCTTTGTTATTATTCTGTAAGAGAATTAAAGAAAACTACACCGTTGCGTTGTCAGGTGAATGCGCGGATGAGTTGTTCGGAGGATACCCGTGGTATCACAACGAGGATATACTCTTTGAGGATAATTTTCCTTGGTCAAGGTCACAGGATATACGAAAAAGCGTGCTAAAGCCCGGAGTGTTGACAAAAGGCGAAGAATATGTACGTCAAAAATATCTCGATACAGTCAGCAAAACCGATAAATTGTCAACCGATTCTCCCCTCACCGCCAGGATGAGAGAGATGTTCTCGCTTAACTACTACTGGTTTATGCAATGCCTGCTGGAGAGAAAGGACAGGTGCAGTATGTACAGCGGACTGGAGGTAAGGGTACCGTTCTGCGATTACAGAATTGTCGAATACGCGTATAATATGCCGTGGGAGATAAAGGCTTATAACAACCGTGAGAAGGGAATTGTCCGCAAGGCCTTTGAGAATATTCTTCCGGACGAGATTGTATGGCGCAAAAAGAGCCCTTATCCCAAAACTCATAATCCAAAATATATGGAACTGTGCTCAAAAGCAGTAAAAAAAATACTCACAGAAAAATCGGTTCTTACCGAGATGCTCAGTCAAAGCGGAATAAACGCGATAATCGAGCATCCACAAGACATCAGTACCCCGTGGTACGGTCAGCTTATGAAGGCGCCGCAGATATTGGCGTATATAATCGAACTTGACTACTGGTTCAAAAAATACAAGGTTGATATTATCTTATAAAGATGATAAAATAACCTTGGTGATACTATGACCGAACAAAGATACAAAATAATAATCGACTGGTTCAACAGTCACGAACGCGCTTTGAAGGCGCTGAAGATAATATATAAATACCTTTCCTACCCCGTTTATGTCGCTTATCCTTTGCTTTTAATCTATGTTTTCTTAAAAGTCAGGGACGGCGTATACGAGCCTGCCGTATTCTATAAAGAGCTGTTGATCCCGGCATTTGCTCTCGCCGCGGTAACGGCAATCAGGGATTTTTTAAACAAACCGAGACCATATGAGAGAATGAATATCACTCCGCTCATATCAAAAAAGACCGAGGGTCACAGTTTTCCCAGCAGACACAGCGCGTCTGTGTTTATTATAGCAATGGCTTTTTTATATACTAATATCTGGTTCGGAATAGTATTTTTCATTATTGGAATTATAATGTGCCTTTCGAGAGTGCTCGCCGGGGTCCATTACGAGCGGGATGTAGTATGCGGAGCCTTGTTCTCTGTTATATTCGGACTGCTTTTTTATACAAGTTATCCGGACAGCTTTTTCAACAGCTTATACAATATCTTTAATATTTTTTAGATTTACCGCGGGAAACCTCAGTTTCTTGCGGTTTTATCTTGTATTTCTCGCAGTTATTTTGTATAATATAATAAAGCCGGAAAGTAAGATTGACATTTTTTTAACAACGTGATATTATACTTACAAAATCATTGTATTAGAGCCCAAAATACGGGCAGAAAGGTTCTGAGAATATGAAAAGACTTATCGTTTCAATTTTAGCGGCCGCTATGATGGCGGCGACATTCGCGTCCTGCGGTCCCGGCAACGCTTCCGAGAGTTCAAGCGTAGCTGTCAACAACGCTACCGAGCCCGATACCAAGGACAAAAACGGAGTCGGATACAAGGTTCATTCCGATAAAACAGCTACCGTAACACAAGTCGACAAAAACGCTTCTAAAATTGTAATCCCCG
Organism: uncultured Ruminococcus sp.; assembly: GCA_902787145.1. Lineage (GTDB taxonomy): Bacteria > Bacillota > Clostridia > Oscillospirales > Acutalibacteraceae > Ruminococcoides. The sequence continues at coordinate 20,287 of CADAEZ010000019.1, read as the reverse complement.
AAAAACTCGATGACAAAAAAGTCACAAGACTCTCAAAAAGCGTATTTAAGATGAGTAAAGCCGATACTATCACTCTTCCCGATTCTATAGAGAGCATCAGCGAATACGCTTTCGCCTTTTGCCGAAATCTTAAATCCGTCAATCTGCCTGAGGGTATAAAGTCAATCGGACAGAATTCCTTTACGGCCTGTGAATCATTAAAGCAGATCACTATCCCCTCAACCGTAAGGGCGATCGATATATTCAGCTTTGACGCGTCCGGACTCGAAACAGTAACGATACCGAAGAGCGTCAAGGATGTAAGAGGCTTCGCCTTTGCTGACTGCGAAAACCTTAAGGAGGTTGTTTTTGAGGGCGATTCCACCCAAATTGAGGAAAAAGCCTTTAATAATTCCGACAACGTCACTATAGTAGCTAAAGCGGACAGCGAGGCTATGGACTATGCCAAAGAAAACAATATCAAACATAAAATAATAAAATAACGGAGGTAAAAAATGAGCGATAAAAAATATCTCATTGTTGACGGTGTACCGGCGCTTGAGGCTGCTCTGAAAAGAGTTAGAGCTGCGCAGAGCAAATTCGCCGAATACACACAGGAACAGGTGGACAAAATCTTCCTTGCGGCGGCTACCGCGGCTAATCAGGCGAGAATACCTCTCGCCAAAATGGCGGTTGAAGAAACCGGAATGGGTATAGTCGAGGACAAAGTTATCAAGAACCACTATGCCTCGGAGTATATCTACAACAAATACCGTGACGCAAAAACCTGCGGAATAATTGAGCGCAACGAGGCTATGGGTACAACCAGAATTGCCGAGCCAATCGGCGTAATCGGCGCGGTTATCCCGACAACCAACCCAACCTCAACCGCAATTTTTAAATGTCTTTTAGCGCTAAAGACCAGAAACGGTATCATCATCTCCCCCCATCCCAGAGCTAAGCAAAGCACAATCGAAGCATCAAGGATTGTTCTTGAAGCCGCTGTAAAGGCAGGAGCGCCCGAAGACATTATTGCTTGGATTGATGTTCCGTCACTCGAAATGACCAACCTCCTTATGACAGAAGTAGACACAATCCTTGCCACCGGAGGCCCTTCAATGGTTAAGGCGGCATACTCAAGCGGAAAACCCGCGCTCGGCGTAGGAGCCGGCAACGCTTCGGCTATTATCGACAAGAGCGCAGACATCACCATAGCCGTAAACTCTATTATTCACTCAAAAACCTTTGATAACGGTATGATTTGCGCGACTGAGCAGACAATCATCGCTGAAGAGAGCATTTATGACGCTGTGAAGGCTGAGTTTATAAAGCGCGGCTGCTACTTCCTTAACGATGAAGAAAAAGATAAAATCAGAAACACAATGATGATAAACGGCGCGCTCAACGCGCGAGTAGTAGGTCAGCGCCCGGTTACAATCGCCAAAATGGCAGGCTTTGATATCCCGGACGACGTAAAGGTTATTATCGGCGAGGCGACAAGCACAGACACCGACGAGCCGTTCGGTCACGAAAAGCTAACTACAATTCTCGGAATGTATAAGTCAAAGGATTTTGCCGATTCTCTCGACATAGCCGAGACCCTGCTTTACAACAACGGCGGTCTGGGACATACTTCTGTACTGTGGATAGATAATGTAAACGAGAGAGAAAAGCTCGAAGAATTCGCCAACAGGATGAAGACAAGCCGTCTTATCATCAACACACCGTCCTCACTCGGCGGTATCGGCGATATCTATAACTTTGACTTCACCCCCTCGCTCACACTCGGATGCGGCTCCTGGGGCGGCAACTCGATAAGCGAAAACGTAGGCTGCAAGCATTTGCTAAACATCAAGACCGTTGCTGAGAGGAGAGAAAATATGCTTTGGTTCAAGGCTCCCGAAAAAGTATATATCAAGAAAGGCTGTATCCCCGTCGCCATTAAGGAACTCGGCGAGGAAATGAACAAGAAAAAAGCCTTTATCGTAACAGATGAATTCTTATATAATAACGGCTACACAAAATGCGTGACCGACGAGCTCGACAAAATGGGTATCACACACACGACCTTCTTCGACGTTCAGCCTGACCCGACGCTTAAATCCGCCAAGGAAGGCGCCAAGGCAATGACTGCCTTTAAACCCGACGTGATTATCGCTATCGGCGGCGGCTCGGCTATGGACGCGGGCAAGATTATGTGGGTACTATACGAGCATCCGGAGGTTGACTTTGCCGATATGGCTATGCGATTCTCGGATATAAGAAAGAGAGTTTACAAGTTCCCGCATATGGGCGACAAGGCTTATTTTGTAGCTATACCGACTTCGTCGGGCACCGGATCGGAGGTTACTCCCTTCGCCGTTATAACCGACGAGAACGACGGTACAAAATATCCGCTCGCTGACTACGAACTTATGCCGGATATGGCTATTGTAGACGCCGATATGATGATGTCAGGGCCAAAGGGACTCACAGCCGCTTCGGGTATCGACGCTGTATCCCACGCGCTGGAGGCAATCGCTTCTATGCTCGCGACTGACTTTACCGACAGTCTCGCCGAAAGAGCTCTAAAGGTTATCTTCGAATACCTCCCGGCATGCTACGATAACGGACAGAACGAGCCTGTAGCTCGCGAAAAGGTAGCTCATGCGGCTACAATGGCGGGTATGGCTTTTGCCAACGCATTCCTCGGAGTATGTCACTCTATGGCTCACAAGCTCGGAGCCTTCCATCATATCGCCCACGGCGTGGCTAACGCGCTTATGCTCGAATATGTAATACGCTTTAACGCTGCCGAGGTTCCGACAAAGATGGGTACTTTCTCGCAGTACGCTTATCCGCATACCAAGGAGAGATATGCCGAGGTTGCGCGTTATCTCGGATTTGGCGGCAAAGATGACGACGAGAGCGTTGAAAACCTAATCAAAGCCGTAAACGACTTAAAAGCTCGTGTAGGTATCAAAGAAACAATCCGAGATTATGGCGTTGACGAAAAATACTTCCTCGACAACCTCGACGCTATGGTTGAGCAGGCGTTCGACGACCAGTGCACAGGCGCAAATCCGCGTTATCCGCTTATGTCAGAGATTAAGGAAATGTACCTGAAAGCCTATTACGGCAGAGATTATAAGTCAGAGGAGGTATAATAATGAAGCTTGATACAATTATTTACGAAACAAAAAACAAGAAGATATATCGCGACGGAGATTTGGCGATAAAGGTATTTGACGAGAACTTCTCAAAGGCCGCCGTGCTCAACGAAGCGCTCAACCAGGCCAGAGTCGAGGAAATCGAGGGTATTAATACTCCGAAACTTCACGAGGTTACGGTCTGGACGAGTACCTCAATCTGTTTGTTAATTTGCAAATTGAAATTTTATCAAAGCGCTCTCCCCTGCTCACTAGCCTCAGAAACAAAATGCAGAGAAAGATCAGCGAATCCGACCTCGACGCTACAACGAGATATGAGCTGCACACACGCGTGCACGGTATGAAAAAGCACCACAAGGTATGCCACGGCGATTTTGTACCGTCAAACATCATTATCACACCCGACGGCACACCGTATATTATTGACTGGGCTCACGTAACCCAGGGTAACGGTGCCGCTGACGCCGCGAGAACATATCTTATGATGAACCTTCAGGGCAGAATCGAGCTGGCTGAAAAATACCTCAGACTCTACTGCACCAAGACCGACACCGCTAAACAGCTGATACAAAACTGGATGCCGATTGTAGCGGCATCACAGTCAGTCAAGGGAATCCCCGAGGAAAGGGAACTCCTGATGAAATGGTCAAACGTAGCTGACTACGAATAGTAAATTAAAAGCCGGTTCAAAACTCGAAAGGGTTTTGAGCCGGCTCATTATTTATCTAAACAATTACAAATTTCAGTTACGAAATACAAATTTCGCTTTGCTAAATCAAGTATTATTCCTTATCCATCCGCATATACTAAAGCGGGAGTGATAAAAATGACATTGGTTCACAGTATTGACTACAAAAAGCTCGGTATCAGCTGTGCGATAAGCCTTGGAATCGGAGCTTTGTCGGGTATTGTATCGGCGTTCGGAATGAGTAATTTTGATAACGCGGCAAAACCACCGCTTACTCCGCCGTCGTGGCTTTTCCCCATTGTATGGACAATTCTGTTTTTGTTAATGGGAATTTCATCGTATATTATCTTTACATCACACGACTGCGATCCTGATCTTAAAAACACAGCTCTGACCATCTATGCCGCCCAGCTTGTGATTAATTTTTTCTGGCCTGTAATATTCTTCAATCTATCCGCATATCTGCTGGCGTTTATCTGGATAGTGCTTTTACTTGTAATGATAATTGTAATGTACAGACTGTTCTACAGGATTAACAAGCTGTCCGCGTATCTGCAAATCCCATATCTCATCTGGGTAAGCTTCGCGACATATCTGACATTCGGCGTGTTTATAGTAAATTAAATATTTGATTAGTAAGGCTACTACTGCAAAAAGGGTGTCGCAAAAGCGACACCCTTTTATCATCCCTCAATCGGGGTATAATAAACATCAAGGAAAAGCTCAAACAGCTTTTCGTCATCCATTATGAATTCGGCGTATTTCTTACCCATTTTAACCTTACCCGGAGCGTTAACTATCTCCATAGCGCCGTATTTTCCCTGAATCGCGTTCATCGAGAGGTAGGCTACCTCGGAGGTAGAAATGTTTGTACAAATATACGGCGAAGCAACATTAAACACATCCAGCGGCTTGGAAATACTCGACTTAGTAAGACTCATAAGCGTGGACGCGAAGCTTTCGATATAAGTCTTTTGTCTCTCCATTCTCAGATTATTGCCTTCGACAGTAGCGTGAGTTCTCGACCGAACAAAGGATGTAGCCAGGTTACCCTTTAGCGTATACTTTTGACCCTGCTTAAACTCGCTGATAGTCTCAGGCGAGATAACGGTAACTCCGTTTATAGAGTCGTTTATCGGGCCAATACCCTGCAAATCCAGCGAAAGGTAGTTGTTTATCGGAACATTGTAGAGCAGTCGTCTGACAGATACAAGCGTGTTATGGCAGCTTGTATCCTTGCCGTCTCCGTAGGCGTATGACAGCGCGAGCTGGGTTCTCTTTTCACCGACATATCCGCCGCCTGTCGAGTAGATACCAATGTCAGTCATAGTATCACGGGAGATGTTTATAATCTTGGTTTTGCCGGTAGAAAAATCAAGTGTCAGTACAAAAATTGAGTCCGCGTCTCCTCCGGTGCCAATCTGGCCGTCGATATTCGAGAGCTCCTGTTTATCAATACCCATACACAATATGCTGGTGATATTGTCGTTGTATCTGTATTTAACACCCTTGTAAGTAATAATATTACCATTTTCGGCAGATTCAGCGTACTTGGGAACATCAATGTTAAAGCCTGTCTTGTCAGTAAGCTCGTTCTTTCCCATTCTTATCATAATAAGCAGAGTAGAAACTCCGATTATGATTACAGCGAGCAAAAAGCATATTACACCAATAGCAATCTTCTGCCATTTTTTCATCCTGTTTCGTCTGTGATGATGACGGTGAAAATGGTGCTTGTGTTTATGACCTGACGGCGAGCGACGCCTGTGATGTCCCGGAGAAAGTACCGACGGACTCGTGCGTTTGTGGCGGTGATGACGTCCTCCGGACGAGCGGTGACGCTTTTTGTTTTGGCGATACACAAAGTCGTCGAGGTCTTCGTAAGCCGATGAGTTCTCCTTCTCGATAGCTTCCTTTAACTTTTTCTGACGCTCAGCGTCCTCGGATGAAGTAACATTGGCATTATCATCCAGCTTAACTCCGGTTATCCTCTCATAGTCAGAGCTTTGTTTAAAATTTATAAAACTATCATCTCCGTCATCCAGTAAAGGACGACGGTTGTGGTTATTTCCGTTACCTTGTAAGTTCATTCTTTACTAATACCCCCTGCAAAAGATACCTTCCGTCTCCTGAGTTAAGACAGGTACTCAATGTCAGTACTTTATCGTCTAATGTAAGCTTTCTGTTAAGCTTACGATAATTACAATTCAGCGAACGCGGATTTTGGATATCCTTAAGATAATCTGCAAAAACCTCGTCCTCGGCAAAATTAAAAGAATTCATAATATGCCTGTCGTCATATACATATGCCGAAACAATCTTGTAAGTCAGCTTACTGTCCGGCAGATATACATAGAACAACTTGTGTTTGTTGAAGAAACCGGCGTCCTCAAATTTGTGGAGATTAGCGAACATAGAACCGTTGATCATATTATGTCCGTACAAAACAGTAACTCTGTCGGTGAAATCAGAACTATTGCAATACTCCATATAGATCGATCCGGCGTAGCTGGAATTTTTGTTAATATCACGGTGCAAATAAAAATCATCCGCCACAAGGCTCTGTACAACGGGATAGTCGATCTTCGTACCAGGTACGCTGATCCAAGCGACAATTTCGTCGTTACGCTTGTGGAGCGACTTAAAGTTGATCGGATTCTTCGCCTTAGAGTCTTTATAACCGTCAAGTTTTAAGTCCTGATTCTGTGTATCAGTCGTTGAAACAGTACTTTCGGGAGTCGCGGGAGGATTTGTATTCATAATAGAAAAGATGGTAAAAACAATCGCCCCGGCCGCAATAAACAATACCAGGATTATCAAAACTACATATAATTTTCCGCGTCTTTCTCTGTCCATTTCAGCACCTACACAAAATTTTACACAATATATTATAATATCTTATAATACTACTGTCAAGAATTATTATATTTTTGTAATAGTCAAAAATAAGGAAATAAATAAGCCCGTCAGCAGAACAGAGAATGACAAAATTCATCTAATCATCTAAAAAAACAAAAAACCGGCTCATAACGAGCCGGCTAAGTAATTCACATTATTTTTTAACACTAACGGCAAGCTTTATACCAACAGCAGTGAACATTGCGGCAGCGAGCAGTCCGCCGAAGATAAAAAATACCGAACTGTCACCAGTTTTAGGAGAAACAGGCGATTGGTTCCTTTTTACAGGAGTCTGGGGAGTTGCGGATTTGGAGCCGATCTTCTTAAAGATAGGAGTGAATTCTACGTCACCCTGTAGAAGAATCTTTAACTCCTTGTCGTTAAGCGAACCCTTGATAATCTTATACTTACCCTTAGAAGTCCACTTTACAAACTCATAACCCTTCTTAGGATGAGCGGTAACAGTAGCGTGTTTACCGTCCTTATCTATTTTTGTAGTATAAGTTCCGGTACCACCTTTGTTATTATGAACCACAATCTTATATTCCTTGCTTGCTGTAGGACTGATAGCAGCCATAGCGGAAACAGAAGATAAAGCTAATATAATAACAGCAATAAGTAATGAGACTGTTTTTTTCATTGTATATCCCTCCGAATATATTTACTCATAATCATATTTGGATTATAACACAATAAAAATAAAATGTAAATAGTTTTTTTAATAATAATTTATAAATTGTATAATAAGCTTGAAAAAACAGCATTTTGACTGTATAATAGTTACAATAACATTGTAATTTATATTTCGAGGTGCTTTATGAAGACTATCGCGGAAATTCAAAACGAAATTTTAAGGCTAAAAAAAGAAAAAGACATTTGTATCCTCGCCCACAGCTATCAGGCACGTGAGATACTTGAGGTTGCGGACTTCACCGGAGATTCCTACAAGCTCAGCGTGGACGCCGCTAATGTCAAGAATCAAAACATAATAATGAGCGGAGTTCGCTTTATGGCAGAAACCTGCAAGATTCTCTCTCCCGAAAAGAGAGTCTTTTTGCCAAATCCGGACGCGGGATGCCAGATGGCCGACCAGATGGACAAGGAACTTATCTCAGAAGTTAAAAAGCAGTACCCCGACCATACCGTAGTGGCCTACATAAACACAACCGCTGACCTTAAAACTATCTGCGACGTTTGCGTAACATCTTCCTCGGCAGTGGATATCTGTAAAAAAATCGATAATGACAAACTTCTCTTTATCCCTGACTGCAATCTCGGAGCTTTTGTGCAAAAACAACTTCCCGACAAAAGCCTTAAGCTGCTTTCCGGCGGATGTCCGATTCACGCCTGTGTAAACCCGGATGATGTAAAAAAGGCAAGAGAACTTCATCCCGGAGCCGAGCTTCTTGTTCACCCCGAATGTAAACCCGAAGTATGCGAACTTGCCGACTATGTCGGCTCAACCTCCGGCATAATGAACTATGCGATCAACTCCGACAAAAAGGATTTTATAATAGGCACCGAAATCAGCATACAGGAACACCTGCAATATATCTGTCCGAACAAAAACTTCTACTACCTCACAAACAAGCTTATCTGCCCCAATATGAGAACCACAACTCTCTATGACCTGTACCACTGCGTAAAAGGCGAATCGGGCGAGGAGATTATTCTCAGCGACGATACAATCAGGGACGCTAAGAAATGTATTGACGAAATGATAAGACTTGGTAACTAATATGAAAAAAGCATTAATAGCAATGAGCGGCGGCGTTGACAGTTCGGTCGCCGCTCTTATTTTAAAAAGCGAGGGTTATGATTGCTCCGGCGCGACAATGAAGCTGTACAGCAAAGACAGCGGTTGCTGCTCCGAGGACGATGTCGCCGATGCCAGAGCTGTATGCGCTAAAATCGGTATTCCCTTTTATGTATTCAATTTCACCGACAGCTTTGACAGAGAAGTTATCGAAAGATTCATAAAAGCCTACGAAAACGGCTCAACTCCCAACCCATGTATTGACTGCAACCGATATATTAAGTTTTCACGGCTTATGAACAGAATGTACGAGCTCGGTATGGATTATGTTGTTACCGGACATTACGCAAGAATCGAGTTTGACAAAAACAGCAACAGATACCTGCTCAAAAAGGCAGTTGACCACACCAAAGACCAGAGCTATGTACTCTACAATCTTACCCAGGAACAGCTAAGTCATACGCTCTTCCCTCTCGGCGAACTTACAAAATCCGATGTCAGGGAAATAGCCGATACTAACGGATTTATTAACGCCCACAAAAAGGACAGTCAGGATATCTGCTTTGTAGAAAACGGTAAATACGCCGAATTCATCGAGGAATACACCGGAAGCACCTATGAAAGCGGCGATTTTGTCGACAAAGACGGCAATATTCTCGGCACACATAAGGGCATTATACGATATACAATCGGCCAAAGGAAGGGACTAGGACTTGCACTGCCGGCTCCGATGTACGTGTGCGAAAAAGACCTAGTCAATAACAAGGTTATACTCGGCTCCAACGATGATTTGTTCTCGAAGGAATTGTTCGCCAACGATATCAACCTAATCACCTGCGACAGAATCAACGGAAAACTTTGCGTAAACGCCAGAGTAAGATATAATCAAAAGGAACAGCCCGCTACAGTAGAGCAAATCGACGACGACCTTATAAAGGTAGTTTTCGACGAACCGCAGAGAGCAATCTGCAAGGGTCAGTCGGTCGTATTATATGACGGCGAGATCGTAGTCGGCGGAGGAACGATATTATAAAATGTCAGCTTATGCAGAACTTGCATAAGCTGATTTATTTTTGACGTTTTTTGCATTATAAAGAATATTGATATTACATCTTTATCAGATTATAATCATAACAAAGGGAGCTGAGTATATGTTTTCATACAAACGCAGAGTAAGATACTACGAAACCGACCGTATGGGAGTTGTACATCATTCAAACTACCTAAAGTTGATTGAAGAAGCTCGTCTCCAATGGTGCAACGAATATATAATGGATTACAAAACACTGGAGAGCAAAGGATGTATTATCCCGGCGGTATCAGCGAGCGAGAACTTTTTAGACTATCTCAGGTTTGACGACCCGTTCTCAATCGAGGTAAAACTAAAAGAATTCAGGGGAATAAAGATGACTTTTTCCTACAAAATCTATAACGAAGACACGGGCGTATTGTGTTACACGGGCGAAAGCTCACATTTTTTCGCCAAACAAAGCGGAAAAGAGGAATACCTTCCCTATCTTTCATTCAGAAAGGATTTTCCGAAAATATACAAAAAGCTTGTCGATATGACTAAATAACATATTCCTCCTCATCCTCCTGAAAACCGTGTTTAACAGTGTTCAAAAAGAGATGAGCCGCGGGATTGGAGTTATCTTTTCTCCACGCGAGTACATATGTAAGGTCAGTCTCGATTCCGGAAAACTCAAGCGGTTTTACTCCGGGGCTGGAATAATCCTTGGTAAGCTGAGAGGGTAAAATAGAAATACCCATTCCCGAGTTCACCGCCATATACACTGAACGGACATCGTCAAACTCAACAACAGAATCCGGAGAAAAATGAAAAGTTCTGAATATATCCATAATCTCCATATACAACAAAAAATAAAAATCATACTCAGAACTGTTAAGAGCTGACGAAAACTCCGATCCCGATAACCTCACCATATCAACGGCAATTTCGGGATATTTTGAAGTAAAGCTTCGCAGGCATCTTACAGGATATTCAACCGAAGTTGAGTCATAAGCAAGTCTCAGTCGTCCTCCCCTGCCGTTATTAAGCTGGCTTACAACAGATGTAGCTTTGTTCAGCGTATCTATAACGTCCTGAATATAAGGCAAAAGCAGCTTACCTTCATTAGTAAGCTCTACCTCTCGCCTTGAACGCTCAAACAACTTTACGCCGAACTCTTTTTCTAGGTCACGTATATACCTGCTGACTGTCGACTGACTTACGTAATTTCTTCTTGCCGCCTCCGAAAAGCTGAGTGTTCTGGCGACAGAAATAAAACATTTTAGTTGTATATGATCCATAACAGCCTCATATTCGCAAAGTAAATCAATATAGGCGTTTATTAGCCTTATTTGCATTAATAAAACGTTGAATTTCTTACACAAATTTGATATAATTCAATTATAGCATAAGAATATGCAAAAATCAAATAAGACTTTACTCGGAGGTTTATTATGGAAAAGATTGTTATAACAGGAATGGGCGCTGTAACGCCAATCGGAATCGGAGTAGAAAACTACTGGAACAACCTCATTAACGGCGAATGCGGTATTGACGAGATACACAGCTTTGATACCACAGAACTCGCTGTGCGTATTGCCGGGGAAATTAAGGACTATAACCCGTCCGACTATCTTCCTAAGGATGTAGTACGCAAAACCGACGCGTTTATGCAATACGCATATATAGCCGCCGAAGAAGCTCTGAATCAGTCAAACCTCGAAATTGATCCCGAAAGAACAGGTATTGTTATGGGTACCGCTATGAGTGGAATCTCGACAATAGCCTTTACTCAGGAGGCGCTTACGGGAGCTTCTCACAAAAAAGTAGGACCTCGTTTCATCCCGAAGATACTCGGTAATATAGCAGCCGCCAATATATCCATCGCTCATAACATCCAGGGGCCGAGCTATACTGTATCGACCGCCTGCTCATCGGGCGGCGACGCGATCAACCAATCAGCCATGCTTATACACGCCGGCAAAGCAGACGTAATGCTCGCTGTCGGAGCTGAATCGGCGCACTGTCCTATCTTTATATACTCACTCGCGAACGCAAAAGCGCTCTCCCGCAATAACGATGACCCGAAACACGCGTCTCGTCCTTTTGACGAAAAGCGCGACGGATTCGTAATCGGCGAAGGCGGCGGAGCACTTGTGCTTGAAACAGAATCACACGCTAAAAAACGCGGAGCTAAAATTATCGGCGAGCTTCTCGCCTGCGGCAACACAAGCGACGCGTATCACGTAACAGCGCCTCATCCCGAGGGCAGGGGCGCAATAGCCTGTATGCGTCAAGCTCTCAGCGACGCGGGACTAAAACCATGCGATATCGGATACGTAAACGCTCACGGTACATCGACACCTAAGGGCGATGAAGTCGAGACAGGAGCCGTATCCGAGGTATTCAAAGGTTGTCTGCCTCTGGTAAGCTCCACAAAGGGAGCTACCGGTCATATGATGGGAGCAGGCGGTATCACAGAAGTAATCGCCTGTATAAAGGCGGTAGAGACAGGCATTGTTCCGCCTACAATTAATCTCGAGACACCTATCCCAGACTGCGAAATTGACTTTGTACCTAACACAGCCAGAAAGGCAGACATAAAATACGCTATGTCCAACGCCTTTGGATTCGGAGGACAAAACTCAAGCGTAATTGTCGGAAAATACGAAGGATAAATATTCAAAAAGGAGTAATCTATGAGTTATACTTATGATGTTACAATGTTTAAAGAGACCTTTGAGTCGGAATTTACCTGGCTCAACGGATTTTTAAGAAATGTACAGCGATTCAAAAACAGAACCGCCGTATCCGACCCGTTAACGGGCAAAAGCTGGACGTACAGCGAACTCAACGCCGAATGCAATAGATTCGCAAACGCTATGAAAAACAACGGTATACTAAAGAGCGATATCGTTTTCAACCAGCTTTACAACTCACCGTATTTTGTGTTCTCATACATTGCTCCGCAGAAGCTCGGAGCTATCTCCAACCCGGCCAACTTTAACCTTTCTCCCGGTGAGACAGCCGAGATTATCAACCACAATAAGCCGGCGGTATATGTTTATGACAGTCAGATTACCGATACTGCCGTAAAGGCGCTGGAAATCGCCGCGCATAAGCCGAAGATTGTTATTATGGCGGATTATCTGCAAAAATACGACGAAGCTCCTAAAGGACACGTAAAGTACGAGGATTTTGTGGAAGGCCAGAGCGACTTTGACCCTCCGATCGACTTTAATCCTCATATCTACGACGAAGTACTTAGACTACAGACCTCCGGTACAACAGGTACTCCAAAGGGCGTGCCGCTCAACAACATCAACGAGGTGCTGTCCGCTCACGACGTTATGATGCACTTCCCCCTTACTCCGTATGATAAGACTATGAATATGACACCGTGGTTCCACAGAGGAGGCATACACTCGGGCGGCCTCACTCCTACTCTGTACGCGGGCGCAGAGCTGGTTATTATGAGGGATTTTCACCCCAAGACCACGCTCAGCTATGTTGAAAAATACAAACTCACCTTCCTTATCGGCGTTCCGTCGGTACTCGGACTCCTCGCCACAAGGCAGGAAAAACATCCAAAGGATATTAGCTCGTTAAAGGGCATTATCACAATGGGCTCTCCGCTCGAAAAACAGGAGTGCATAAGATTCCAGGAGACGCTGACGCCCAATATATTTAACGGCTACGGCACGACCGAGACCTTCTGGAACACATTCCTCAGACCCCAGGATTTACCCGAAATGTCCGGTACCGCAGGTATGAGCTGTACCGACGACGAAGTCAGGCTAGTAAAAATCTACGATGATAAAAAAGCCGAGCCGGAGGAAGTTGTTCCGACTGACGGCGTATCCGAGGGCGAAATCATCATAAAATGCCCCAACAAAACCACCTACTGCTACTCCAACAACAAGGAAACTACAAAGGAGAAATTCTACAAAGGCTGGATGTACACCGGCGATGTCGGCACATGGGACGACAAGCTGTTCGTAACAATCGCTGGCCGCAAGGACGATATGATAATCAGCAAGGGCGAAAACATCTATCCTGTGCGTATCGAGGAAGCAATTAACAAATTTGACAAAGTTAAGGATTGTATCGTGACCTCTGTTCCGGATAAGACCAGAGGTGAAGCGGTCGCCGCCTATATCATTCCGGAGGACGACAATCTCACCGTAAAAGAAGTTCTCGAATTCTGCAAGAACTCGCCTAACCTCTCAAAATACCAGGTACCGAGGTATTTCAGACTTATTGACTCCTACCCCACTACGGCAACCGGCAAAAAGCAGCACTTCAAAATGAAAGAACAAGCAAAGCAGGACCTCAAAGACGGACTGCTGCTGAGAAAGTAAGAGCTTCCCCCTCACGGGGGAAGTGGGCAATTCGCTTGCGAATTGGTCGAAAGGGGTGAAAGCGTCCTTTAGATGTCGTTCAGTTTAACCCAATCGCCTTACGGCGAACACCCCTATCGTCAGCTTCGCTGACACTTCCCCCATGAGGGGGAAGCTAGTTGCAGCAATACACAAAACATCATCTAAAACTAAAAGGAGCAGTTTTCACTGCTCCTTTACTTTTTTATCTTACTGTTTCCAATCCTTACTAAAGCTGGCTTCCTTTGTTATAACCTTCGGATCCCCCGTGCCGTTATACTCCACAAGATAGTTATAAACATCATTGTGATTTGTCTTTTTGTCATCGACAGTATAAAGGATACCCGTTACTCTGTACTTATCCTCGCCCTCTTCGGAGATAAAGGAATCAAAACGCACAATCTTTCGGACTTCCTCGATATTCTTAACATCCTCTTTAATCTGACTCTGCGCGTATTTTACAATTGCAATTTCGAGCTGAGTCTCAGCCTTCTTTCTACCGCAGCCTGCCAAGGCAAAAAGCGTCAGTATCACAAGCGCCAATGCTATTACTCTTTTCATATTTCGACCTATCCTTTACTAATTGCTATTTAATATCCTCATAGATACGCTTCTGTATTTCCTTTTTGAGTTTAGGAAAATCGTGAATCTTAATTATCCACGCTCCGCCTCCGGAGAACCCGGAGCTCCACTCGCCCTCCTGAGGAACAGTCCTCTCGGACACCTTGTATGTGAAGAACCTGAGCGACCTCTCGGCGAACCACTTGAATTCCTCGCCTGTCAGATTTGTCTTTACATTCTTCTTCAGGGTTTTTATAGTCGCGAGCACCTTTGACGGAGTATAGTTGGAGTAGGTAGTAAGAAGGCTCGTAATAACCCTGCGCTGGCGCTGGGAGCGAGTAAAGTCGTCTCCGCCAAAGCCGTTTCCTCCCCTGTCTCTGCACAGCCATAGCGCTTGCTGTCCATTGAGGGTAGTATCTCCGCCGGACACCAATCCTACGGATGTCTGTCCGTTCTTTCTGAGCTGCCAGTTTATGTAGCCCGCCTCGTCGTCTGTAATCTTAACGTTTACACCGCCGAGCTCGTTTATAACCTTTTTGAATGTATCAAAGTCAACAACAACGTATTTATCAATCAAAATATCGAAGGTCTCGGAAATCGTCTTGCATGTGAGCTTGGGACCACCGAAAGCATAAGCGGAGTTGAGTTTGTTGGCTCCGTGACCGGGGATCTCGAACCAGTTGTCGCGCATAAACGAAGTAAGCTTGATCTTGCCGGTGTTGCTGTCAACAGAAACAAGCATCATACAGTCTGAGCGTCCGACGCCGGAATCACTGTCTACGCCCATAAAGAGGATGTTTTTGACGTTGGAGTTGGTGTATAATCCCTTTTCCTTATGAGTTACGCCGTGCTTAAAGTCGACCTTCTTGTCGCTCATCTTGACATACTTCCAACCCTCTGTATCGCTGAATTTATAAAGTACAACGGCAATACCCTCGTACTCGTCATCGTCAACCGAGAATCTTATCTTGTCAATGCCCTTTACAAGATCGGTATCCTGGTTATAAAACTTAGCCGCCTTATAAGTCTTAGCCACATACTCTAGGGCAATATCGGGATCTACGCCCTTAAGTGCTGTAAATGTGAGATTGTCATCCTTAGGAGTAGCGGATTTGTATTTATAGTCAAATCCGTCGCGGACATACTCGACATTGTAGACGGAAGCCTCGATACCATACATATCACTGGAGCGGTCAATTGAGACGTCATATTTATACGATTTATCGGCCTTCTCCTCCTTAAGTATATCGATCTTGTCAATATTGAACTCATAGTCTGTATCTCCCACCTTGACGAGAGTTACGGCGCTGTCCGACCTGATGTCATTTAGAATCTTGTCCTTTAGCGGAGCGTCGGGCTCACGGATAAAGAACATATACACAAATACCGCGGCCGCGATAAGCAACACCGCGCCTAAGCTCACCAGAGTGATAACAAGCGGCTTCTTGGACTTTTTAGCCTTAGGCTTCTTCTGAGCCTGCGGAGGAGTTACCTCGCGCCTATAGTTTTCGAAAACCCTTGTCTTGGACTCTTTAATCGGCATTTCCTGATTCTTAGAGCCGTGTTTAAGTTTTGACATCACACAATCCCTCCATAATAGAATAATTCATATTTGGAATAATTATAGTATAGCACATTTTGCAGAAATATGCTAAAGATTACGATATTGTAAGCACAAAACAAAAAATTGTGAATATTTAATAAGATTGACAACAAGAGCAAAAGTGTGTATAATATAAAAAGTAAAAATTTATACGCGGGCGTGGTGGAATTGGCAGACACGCAAGATTTAGGTTCTTGTGCCAATGGTGTGCAGGTTCAAGTCCTGTCGCCCGCACCAGTATGAGTGTTCATAACGGATTTATGTTATGGACACTCATTCTTTTATTCAATTTCATCCGATTTGTATGTAGTGAGCAGGTTTTGTGCCTGCTCACTTTTTGCTTATGCGGACTTTGCTGTGGGGATATACTCCACATCTACGCCCTTTCGGGTGTTGGCTTTGTAGTTTTCGCCCTCTAATGACGGTAGCTCTAAGTAGCCGACAAAGCGATAATAGATTACAATGCGTTGAGTGTAATTCTTTTTGCCGCCTTCCTTTTCGTACACATCAATGTGGTCGATAAGCTCTCTGAGCATTGGTGCGGTTAAGGATTCCATCTCCATAAACTTCCTGACAGCCTTAAGAAATCTTTGTTTTGCTCCATTTCGCTGATTTTGGCAAGGCGTTCCTTGTACTCAAAAATCTTTGTTTTCAGTTCAAGGCGTTCAACCTCATATTTGTGCGATAGCTCCATATACATCTCATCGCTTAGCTTGCCGGATACATTGTCCTCGTAGGTTTTTGCGAAAAGCGAAGTGAGCATTTCGTTTCGAGCGGTTGCCCGATTCAGCTCTGTTTCCAGATTCTTCTGCTCCGCCAACATATCGGAATTGGTTTTCTCGGCGAGAAGCTCTGCAAATTCTTCCTCGTCAGTTTCCAGATACTTTGCTAAACGCCGAAGTTCTAACATCACTACCTGCTCAATGGCATCAGCTCGGATATAATGGCGGGATTCACAGTTACCACGGGTATCTTTCTTATAGTTGGAACAGCTAAAGAAATGGATTTCCTTGTTGGTAGTATTCGTGTGATACCATAGCTTACTGCCGCAATCGGCACAATATAGAAAATCGCAAAACATATTCTTCTCGCCGTTTTCCTGTTTAGGAGCACGTCGCTTTGTCTTTACGACAAGTGCCTGCACCAACTCAAAATCATCACGACTGATGATTGGCTCGTGAACATCCTTGAAAATCACCCAGTTTTCTTTAGGATTGTCGTAGCGTTTCTTATTCTTGTATGATTTGGAATAAGCCTTGAAGTTGATGATATCGCCGCAATACTCTTGCTGGGTAAGGATTTTGGTGATAGTTGTTTTGCACCACTTGTATTTGTTAGGCTGTGTAACCTTACCGCCTTTTCGGATACCCTTTTCTTGCCAATACGCCATTGGAATCAGCACCTTGCGCTCCTGCAATATACGGGCAATCGTTTCGTTGCTCTTGCCTTCAAGAGCCATTTTGAAGATGTCACGAACGACCTGTGCCGCTTCGGGATCAATAACCCACTTCTTAGGATTATCGGGAGATTTGATATATCCGTAAGGCGGCGGAGCTAACGGCTCGCCTGTGCTGCCAC
This sequence comes from uncultured Ruminococcus sp., assembly GCA_902787145.1. Taxonomy (GTDB): domain Bacteria; phylum Bacillota; class Clostridia; order Oscillospirales; family Acutalibacteraceae; genus Ruminococcoides. The sequence continues at coordinate 2,687 of CADAEZ010000019.1, read as the reverse complement.
GAATACGATAGGACGACCGGCATTTCTTGCTGATGTCCCTTGCGTAAAACTCGTTCAGTACATTCTTGAACGGCGCAATTTCGCTTTCGCCTTCATCGCTGTCTATATTGTCATTAACGGCAATGAACCGAACATCTCTGTCGGGGAAATAGGTGTCCATATAATATCCGACCATATCATATCGCCTGCCGAGACGGGACAGGTCTTTGACAATAACCGTTGAAATGTATCCGAGGTCAATGTCCTCAATCAACTTCTGAAAACCCGGACGCTCGAAATTTGTACCGGTATATCCATCGTCAACATAATAGCGGGTATTGGTCAGCCCATTTTCCTTTGCGAAACGTTTTAACAATTTCTTTTGATTGGCGACCGAGTTACTGTCCAATATCCTTACAACGATCATACTTCTTCCGTTCAGCAAGCTCCTTGTTAAGCTGGCGTACAAAATTATCCCTGACGCAAAAGACAAGAAAAATGAGGATAAGACGGTATGGCTTGATGAACGTCTGCTCGCTTCGCCGCCTCTTGCGACCTCACAATGCAGGCAAAAAGCAAAGGGTATGGCGAAAATCTCCAAGACCGCTATGCAGGACGCTGTCGGTATAATGTTCCAATATGACCAAAAGACAGCGGATAAAGTGGAAGAAGCGGAACAAAAGCTCGATACGATGGAAGACAAGCTGTCCACCTATCTTTTGAAGCTGTCACAAAAGGAATTGACAGAAGAAGACAGCAGCACGATCACCGAGCTTTTGCACACAATAGGCGACTTCGAGCGTATAGGCGACCACGCAATCAATATGGTGAAAATATCACGCCAAATGAACGAGAGCGGATTGCAATTCTCGGAAGAAGCGAAAGCAGATTTTGTCACTTTGTTTCAAGCGCTGACGGAAATATCCGAACTCGCTGTCAACGCATATGCCAAGAATGATGTAGCTCTCGCAAACAAGGTTGAGCCGCTTGAGGAGGTCATCGACAAGTTGACCGCAGAAATAAAACATAAGCATATCGAGCGTATGAAAAACGGTTTGTGCTCTCCTGAGCTTGGAGTGTACATATCCGATCTGTTGGTATTTATTGAACGCATTTCCGACCACTACTCGAACGTTGCGGTAAACAGAAATACCGTTTAGCGGAATAAAAATCAAATATTTGAGATAAATATGAAAACAGGCGAAGATGAAAGAAATCACCTTCGCCTGTTGCTCTTATGTATATATTAATTCGTTGCTAATAATTTCTTCTGCACGATTGCGAATGTTATTCATTCGAGCTACCCACAGCATCTGGTTATCTGCTTTGAGCTTTTCGTTGACACCTTCTTGTTTTGCAAGTTGATTTACTAACCGAAAGAACATATCCTCTCCCAATATTGCTATATACAAGTAAAATACGGGTGAACGGACTTAAACAGGTTACACCAAGGATTAAACGTAAGCGAAATCCGCAGATAAAACGGTTGATTTTATGTGAAAAATCTGTCATAATAAAGAATAGTGAATTTTTAAAAACTGTATTGAAGGAGTTTTGATATGCTGAACATTGTATTTGATAAGGTCAGAAGCACCGTGAATACAGCTTCCGATACACTTTCCACCGTTACGCAAAATGTTGTTGAGAAGAACCGTAACAAAACTAAGCTCAACCAGCTGAAGTCATCGATGAAGGCCGAGATTGAGCTGTTGAACAATACCTACATTGAGCTTGGAAAGGAATACTATGCGTTGCTCAAGAAAGGCGAGGGCGTGCCCGCCGACAAAAGTCAGGAGAATCTGGTAAATAAAATAGACAACAGCAAGGCGAAGATTGCGCGTTCTCTGGAACACTATCGCTCAATCAAAGAAAACCGAATCGACGCACCCCACGAGGACAGAAAGGACATCGCTGTAACCCAATACAATAAGGATGAATACAGCCGTCCAATAAAAAATACGACGGATATTGTTCACAAAACAGTCAAAAACGTCTCTGAAACCGTAAAAGATAAGGCTGAAATCATCTCTGAGCCCATTGAGGAAAAGACGGTAGTCATTCCTGAACCTATTGCAGAAAAGACGGAAGTCATCACCGAGCCCATTGAGGATAAGGCTGAAATCATCTCTGGGCCCATTGAGGAAAAGACGGAAGTCATCCCCGAGCCCGTTGAGGAAAAGACAGAAGTCATTCCCGAACCCATTGAGGAAAAGACGGAAGTCATCCCCGAGCCCATTGAGAAAAAAGCAGAAGTCATACCCGAGCCTATAGAGGAAAAGACTGAAGTCATCCCCGAGCCCGTTGAGGAAAAGACGGAAGTCATCCCCGAGCCCATTGAGGAAAAGACGGAAATCATCACCGAACCCATTGAGGAAAAGGCAGAAGTCATCACCGAGCCCATTGAGGAAAAGACGGTAGTCATCACCGAGCCCATTGAGGAAAAGACGGAAGTCATACCCGAACCCATTGAGGAAAAGGCGGAAGTCATACCCGAACCCATTGAGGAAAAGGCTGAAGTCATACCCGAGCCCATTGAGGAAAAGACGGATGTCATCACCGAGCCCGTTGAGGAAAAAGCAGAAGTCATACCCGAGCCCATTGAGGAAAAGACGGTAGTCATACCCGAGCCCATTGTGCAAAAGGCGGAAGTCATACCCGAGCCTATTGTGCAAAAGGCGGAAGTCATCCCTGAACCCATTAAAAAAAAG
>CADAEZ010000018.1 GCA_902787145.1 uncultured Ruminococcus sp. | reverse complement strand
CAACGAAAACGGAATAATAAACGCTCTTATGAGCTATGAGCAGTTCAAGGCGTCAAAAAGATATGACCAAAAAAGTTTATACGAAGCTGATATTGTTTTTTCAATCAAGTTTTCCGACGGTTCAACAATAAATGGTATATTTAAACTGGGCATCAAATAAACCCTGTATTAATACTCAAAATCCCGGTTGTGACAGCTGATAAACACAGGATTTTTGCAAGAAAAATATCTGATTTCAAAATTTTTAAAAATTTTTTTGATTTTTTTGAAACTTTTTCCCGACTTCCCGACACTACTATTATGAAAGCCGGGAGCCCCGGCAGCCAATTCCGCCTTTTAATAGCTCAACTGTGTGACAAATGTTCATCAACGGCGGATCCGAACAACATATGACAATGTAACATCAAAAGCACAAAAAGAAAGGGAAAATCAAATGAAATTTTTAAAAGCATCTATCACATTTATTCTTTCAATCATCATCGCTACAAGCGCGGCAGCTATTGCCGGAGCGGTAGCCAAAGCCGAGACAAACTCGATAAACGTAACTTTATATAAAGACAAAAACCTCGACGTAATTAAGGACGATGGCAATTTCTCCTACTCCGCAAAGGTTACCGGCAACAAAAAGGCAGTAATAGTCGACACCGAATACGGCGACACCTACACCGGCTTCAGGATAATCGGCAACAAGCTGACAGGCTCCAAGCGCGCGACCGTTAAGATCATCAAAACAAACAACATCACCGACAAGTCCGAAACCGTCAAGACATATAAGATCAGCGTAAAAAAGCCGAAGGTCAAAAAATTGGCGACAATAAAGCTCTCCAAGGGCCAGAAAATGGTCGGCGCGATCAAAAACGACTTTTGCCGTGAGTGCAAGCTAAAAGTCCGCAACACAAAAATCGTAAAGCCAAACGGCGGATGTCCCGATATCAACACAGACCGCGACGTACAACTTTTAACCTTCAACGCCAAAAAGAAGGGCTCAACCACTGCCGATGTTTACATCAAAAACACCAAGGTCGGCAAGGTAAAAATCAAGGTAGGAGCCTACAAGCCATACGTTGATTCCAAGAACAAAAACGTCACCCTCAAATACAATTCCCACGGCAGAGCCGAGGATTACTACGGCTTCTCGGAGTATCTGCGCAACTACGATTACCGCATCTTCGACAAGCTCACATACAAGACAGATTCAAAATACATCACATACAATAAGGACGACCTTTATCCCTTTACAATCAACAGAACCGGCAGCACAACTATCTCGATCTGCCACAAAAACAAAAAGCTCGCCTCGATAAAGGCAAAGATTAAAACCGCTAAAATGGCGGACGTATTCAGTAACAACCTCGGCGGCGAATCCGACGGCGACTTCCTCAACTACGAGCACTGCGTTAGTTATTCCACAAATACCACCTACGATGTTTTCGACAATATCAACAGCATTGTCCTCAACAACAAGCGCAAGGGCACAAACTTCTCTAAGAGCGACTACAAAATCACCTACAAATCAAACGACGAAAGCACCGCCACTATCGACGAATACGGCGTCGCTCACATCAATCCCGCTGCCCTACAGGCAGGCTCCGTAAGCTTTAAATACACAATCAAGTTCTCCGACAAATCCGTCTACACCGGAACCTACAAGATACTTGTCCAATAATTTCCCCCTAACACCCTGCGTCACCTAAAAGTTTAGCATTACCTCTGTAAAGGTTTAGATGATACCGGGTACCGAAAAGGCGTGCGAATAATCGCACGTCTTTTTCTTGTGCATATTGTATAAAGACCGCCCTGTATTTTCTACTTACAGGCAACTTGTCAACCCTATTTTGCTATGGTAAAATTTACGTAAGAATACCCTGTAGGGAGGCTGAATTTATGAAAACCAAAAAACTAACCAAATCAATCTCAATGATACTCGCCCTGCTTATCACGCTCTCAATCGCGTCTATCGGGGCAATCTCGGCGAACGCCGATTTTATTTGTCCGAACTGTCACGGTCTGGGACAAACAACTCAGACAATACAGACAAGCGGCGGCACAAACATCCCGGGCGGTCCCGGATTCAGCGGCGTCTATATTCCGCCCAGCTACACAACCATCCACACTCCTTGCCCAACCTGCGGCGGCACAGGCCGTATAAGAACCGGCTCGTCATCTTCCTATCGCTCCTCGTCCGACTCCTCGTCATCAAGCAGCTCCTCGGAAGAAGGCGGAGCAAACTCCGTAACCGCCAAGGAAAGCTACACCAAGGGCGTTATCGCGGCCGGCAACGGCGCGTGGGACAATGAATGCGCGGGCAATATCCTCGACGGCAACAAGGAGACAAAGTTCTGCTATATTACCCCGTCATCCTATATTATCTGGGACAACGGCTACAAAGGAACCGTAACGGGTTACTCAATCACAACAGCCAACGACAACGCTGTCTACAAAGGCAGAAACCCCAGAGACTGGACGCTCTACGGCAGCAACAAAAAGCTCGACAGAGACAGCAAAAAGTGGGTCAAGATTGCCGAAGTCAAAAAAGACAAAAAGCTCAAAAACAAGAACTTCAAAAAATACAGCTACAAGGTAAAGAAGCAGAAGAAAGCGTATCGCTACTTCCGCCTCGAAATTACCAAGAACAAGGGCGACCGCTGCACCCAGCTCAGCGAGTTTACCCTCAAAACCAAAGAAGGCAAAAAGATGTTCGTCCTCAAGGATATGCAAAAAGACCACTCGAATAAGAACATCAAACTGACCTTAAAATGGAAGAAAATCAAGGGCGTTACCGGATACCAGATTCAGTTCGCGAACAATGAAAAATACAAAGGCAAAAAGTCCGTCTCCACAAAAACCCTCAAAAAGACTCTGACTCTCAGCGATAAGAAATCCTGGTTCATCCGCGCAAGAACTTATAAAAAGAAGGGCTCAAAAACCACCTTCTCCCCCTGGACAACAATCTGGTAATATAGGAGAAAAACTATGAAAACAATTAAAAAATCCACAAGTCTGATTCTCGCCGCTTTATTGCTGCTCGGCATATTCACAATCCTGCCCCTCACGTCGAGCGCGGCAACAATCTCCCGGATCGAGATTATCAATCTCACCGAGCCAGTGGCAGATCAAGCCCCCGACCTTACGGCCGACGCGGCAAGCGACGCTTATGAGGTTACGCATATTTCTTGGTATGACTACTCTCAAAACAGATGGATGACCGAATCCGATGTCTTTGTCGAGGGCGTCGAATACGAGGCAAATGTAAATATCGAGGCCGCCGACGGCAATGAGTTCTATTCCCCGTTCTCGAGCAGTATCGCCACCATCAACGGCAAAAACGCTCAAATCGGCAAACTGGAATTCGAGGAGCCCTTGCGCGCGCTCAATATCAGGCTTAAACTCACCGCCGAGGCCAATCAGATCATTGACCCGGTCGAAGCTATCTCCCTGACCGCACTCAATATCACAGGCGTTACCACGCCCGTTGGGGGCAATTCTATCAGTCAGACCGCCGACTCCGACACCGGTTACATAATAGAAAGCGTCAGCTGGTGGAACAAGACCGACGGATTCTTCCTGCTCGAGGGCGACAAGTTCGCCGATGGCAAAACATATACAGTAAAAATCAGGATAAAGGCGGCGACCGGCTACAATTTTGACAACCCCGCCGTCAAGGTCAACGGCGCCGAAGCCTCCGCAACCGTACCGGACGGCAGTAAGCCCGGAGAAGCTCTCCTTATTTCAAAGGATTTCACTGCCGGCGACGCTCCGATAACCACCGCCGAAACCACCGAGCCCTACGGCAACACGATCACTACTCTCGACATCACGGGAGTCACCGCTCCCGAGCCGGGCGAGACTATCAGCCGGACCGCCGATTCAGGCACGGGCTATATAATAGAAAGCGTCAGCTGGTGGAACAAGACCGACGGATTCTTCCTGCTCGAGGGCGATAAGTTCGCCGACGGCAAGGTATACACCGTGAAAATCAGGATAAAGGCGGTCAACCGCTATATCTTCGCCGACCCCGCCGTCAAGGTCAACGGCGCCGACGCCTCCGCAACCGTACCGGACGGCTGTAATCCCGGGGAAGCTCTCCTGATCTCCCGCGACTTCTCATTTGACGAGCCGCCGACAGAAGCCTCCGAGGAGCCAACCGAGACTACTCCTGTCGAGACAACTGAGGCTGCTCCTATAGAGACCGCAACTGAAACTAACCCTATAGAGACAACAGAAACTACTCCGATCGAGACCCCGACAGAGACTACCCCGGTTGAAAAACCGACAGAAACTACTCCTGTCGTAAAACCAACAGAAACCGCTCCTGTCGTAAAGCCGACAGAGACAACTCCCGTCGTAAAACCGACAAACGCTCAGCCCGCGACATCGGCAACCAAGGCTCCTTCAAAAACCCCGATTGCTCCCGCCAAAAAGCCCAATCCTCTCAAGGTGAGTGTAAAATCACCGACTGTAAAGCTCAAAAAGCTCAAAAAATCAGCTCAGAAAGTAAAAGCCCTAAATATCAAGAACGCCAAGGGCAAGCTCAGCTGCAAGATAAAGAACGCGAAGAAAATTATCAAACCCTTCCTGAAAATCTCCTCCAAGGGCGTAATCACAATCAAAAAATGGAAAGCCGCGGTAAAAGGAACCTACAATATTACTGTCAAAATTACTGCCAACGGCACCAAAACTTATTCGCCCGAAACAATCAAGAAAACGGTAAAGATCAAAATTAAATAACTTTTCACTAACATCGGCCGGCTCGTTGAGTCAGCCGATGTTTTTTCTCCGCGGCAAAACAATCGGATATCAGCGCCGGGGGCAGGCATTTCTGAAAATAATTTATTGCCATTCACGGAGTTAGAAAAAACTAACCGACCTAAATCGAAAAAATATCGCAAAAAGATTACATAATACAGCTTTATTATTGAGATTTCACTTTACTTTTTGCTTAAAAAGTGATAATATTTAAGGTGATTGATGTGTCAACATTATTCTTCAAAATTCAAGGAGGAAATCAAATGGCAAGAAAAATGAAAACCATGGATGGTAACACCGCCGTCGCTCACGCTTCCTACGCGTTTACCGACGTTGCTGCTATCTATCCGATCACACCTTCTTCCGTTATGGCTGACGTTACAGATAACGAAGCTACCAACGGCAGAAAAAACCTGTTCGGCAGAACTGTACAGGTAACTGAGATGCAGTCTGAGGGCGGCGCCGCCGGTGCGGTACACGGCTCACTCGCTGCCGGAGCTCTGACAACTACATACACAGCTTCCCAGGGATTACTTCTTATGATCCCGAATATGTACAAAATCGCCGGTGAGCTTCTTCCGGGCGTTATCCACGTATCTGCCCGCGCGCTCACATCTCACGCGCTCTCTATCTTCGGCGACCATTCCGATATTTACGCTTGTCGTCAGACAGGTTTCGCGATGCTTTGCTCCAACAGCCCACAGGAATGTATGGATCTCGCCGCTGTAGCTCATCTCTCAGCTATCAAGGGCAGAGTTCCGTTTATGCATTTCTTCGACGGCTTCCGTACTTCTCACGAGGTACAGAAGATCGAGGTTTGGGACTATAAGGACCTCGACGAAATGCTCGACAAGGACGCTGTTGAAACATTCAGAAGACGTTCGCTCAACCCTGAGCACCCTGTAACAAGAGGTACCGCGCAGAACGACGATATCTTCTTCCAGGCAAGAGAAGCATGTAACAAATACTACGACGCTGTTCCTGAGGTTGTAGTTGAGTATATGAACAAGGTTAACGCCAAGATCGGCACAAACTACAAGCCGTTCAACTACTACGGCGCCGAGGACGCCGAGCACGTAATCGTTGCTATGGGTTCTGTTTGTGACTGTATCGAAGAGGTTGTAGACTACCTCAACGCCGCGGGCGAAAAGGTTGGTCTCCTCAAGGTAAGACTTTACAGACCTTTCGTAGCCGACTACCTGCTCTCCGAGCTTCCTAAGACAGTTAAGACAATCTCCGTACTCGACAGAACAAAGGAACCCGGCTCGATCGGTGAGCCACTCTACCTCGACGTTCTCGCAGCTATCAACGGCTCCGACTTCGCCGGCGTAAAGGTATTCACAGGCCGTTACGGTCTTGGCTCCAAGGACACAACTCCTGCCGATATGATCGCCGTTTACAGAAACGCTGAGTCCGCTACACCAAAGAAGAGATTCACCGTAGGTATCGTGGACGACGTTACAAACCTCTCGCTTCCGAGAGTAGAGAACCCCGACACAACTCCCGAGGGTACAACCTCGTGTAAGTTCTGGGGTCTCGGCGCTGACGGTACAGTAGGCGCAAACAAGAACTCCATCAAGATCATCGGCGACAACACCGATATGTACGCTCAGGGCTACTTCGCTTATGACTCCAAAAAGTCCGGCGGTCTTACAGTTTCCCACCTGCGTTTCGGTCACAAGCCGATCAAGTCCACATATTACGTAAGCAAGGCCGACTTCGTAGCCTGCCACAACCCGTCTTACGTTGATAAATACGAAATCGTAGAAGACCTCAAGGAAGGCGGCTCATTCCTTCTCAACTGCCCTTGGGACGTAGACGAGCTCTCCAAGAGACTCCCCGGCAAGATGAAGAGGATTCTCGCCGAGAGAAAGATCAACTTCTACACAGTAGACGCTATCGCAATCGGTAAGGAAATCGGTCTCGGAAACCGTGTAAACACAGTTCTCCAGTCCGCGTTCTTCAAGATTGCCGACATCATCCCGGCTGACCACGCTAAAGAGCTTATGAAAGAAGCGGCCAAGAAGTCCTACCTCAAGAAGGGTCAGGCTATCGTAGATATGAACTACGCCGCTATCGACGCCGGTATGGAAGCTCTCAAAAAGGTAGAGATCCCTGCCGACTGGGCTAACGCTGCCGACGACGCCGTTGCCGATAAGGCTGAGGGCGAGGGCGCTCTGGTTGATTACGTTAACAAGGTTCTCAAGCCCGTTAACGCATACAAGGGTAACCAGCTTCCTGTTTCCTCATTTATGGATTATGTTGACGGTACTTGTCCTCAGGGCTCGGCAGCCTTTGAGAAGAGAGGTATCGCCGTAGACGTTCCCGAATGGCAGAACGACAACTGCGTACAGTGCTGCAGATGCGCAATCGTTTGTCCGCACGCTGTAATCCGTCCTGTAATGCTTACAGACGCTGAGGTTGACGCCGCTCCTGTTGATACAAAGACAGCTCCGGCTATCGGCCTTAAGGAATTCAAGTTCACAATGACAGTATCGACTCTTGACTGTACCGGTTGCGGAGCCTGCGCTCAGGTTTGCCCGGGCAAGAAGGGCGAGAAGGCTCTCGTTATGAAGCCGATTGATACACAGAGAAAATATCAGGCTGTATTCGATTACGGCGTAAGCCTCGATCCTAAGCCTGAGGTTGAAGAGAAGTTCAAGATGTCCACAGTAAAGGGCAGCCAGTTCCGTCAGCCGTTGCTTGAGTTCTCAGGCGCGTGCGCCGGATGCGGAGAGACTCCTTACGCTAAGCTTGTTACTCAGCTCTTCGGCGACAGAATGTTCATCGCCAACGCCACAGGATGTTCCTCAATCTGGGGCGGCTCGGCTCCTGCTACTCCTTACACAGTTAATAAGGAAGGCAGAGGTCCCGCGTGGATGAACTCACTCTTCGAGGATAACGCCGAGTTCGGTCTCGGTATGGCTCTCGGACAGAAGGCTATCAGATCAAGACTCGTAGAGTATATTACAGAGATTATGGATAAGACAGGCAAAGCAAGCCTCAAGGACGCTTGTCAGGCTTATCTTGATACAATCACAGATTCACTCGCTTCCAGAAAGGCTACAGACGTTCTTATCGCTGAGCTTGAGCAGGCTGACGACGCAGTCGCTGACCTCGCCAAAAAGACTCTTGTTGACAAGGACGAGCTCGCCAAGAAGTCAATGTGGATCTTCGGCGGTGACGGCTGGGCTTATGATATCGGCTTCGGCGGTCTCGACCACGTAATCGCTTCCGGCGAAAACGTAAACATCCTCGTATTCGATACCGAGGTTTACTCCAACACAGGCGGTCAGGCTTCCAAGGCTACACCTGTCGGCTCAATCGCTCAGTTCGCCGCGGCCGGTAAGGCAGTTAAGAAGAAGGACCTCGCCGCTATCGCTATGAGCTACGGCTATGTATACGTTGCTCAGGTTGCTATGGGCGCCGACAACAACCAGGTACTCAAGGCTATGATCGAGGCCGAGAGCTACGACGGACCTTCTATCATCATCGCTTACGCTCCTTGTATCAACCACGGTATCAAGGGCGGTATGGGCATCGCTCAGCTCGAGGAGAAGAAGGCTGTAGAGGCCGGTTACTGGAACATCTTCCGCTATGATCCGCGTCTCGCCGACGAAGGCAAGAATCCGTTCATCCTCGACGGCAAGGCTCCGTCAGCTTCCTATCGTGACTTCATTATGGGCGAAGTTCGTTACAACGCTCTGTCACGTAAGTTCCCGGAGAGAGCCGAGGAACTCTTCACAAAGGCTGAGGGCTACGCTGAGAAGAAGTACGCTCACCTCGAGAAGCTCGCAAGCTTTGAGGACGCTACCTGATCAAGCTAAATTCGCTGTCGCGAGCTAAATTTGGCTAAGCCAAACTAATAGCTGAATTTGCTGCGCAAGCTGATTTGGTTTTAATCACTGATAAATAATTAAACGCCTCATCTGCTGTATATAATGCGGATGAGGCTGTTTTTTCCTAAGCGAGCTAGATTTGGCTAAGCCAAGCTAAAAGTTAAATTTGCTGCGCAAGCTGATTAGAGTTCATCTTAAAATATGTACAAAACACCTCATCTGTGGTAAAATACAGATGAGGTGTTTTTATGTCTAATAGTATTATGCTTGACAAATCAAAAGATTTTGCGGTTGATGTTGTTAATGTTTGTAAAAAGATAAGACAAAACCATAAAGAAGTTATTATGACAAATCAGTTGCTGAGATGTGCAACAAGCATCGGCGCAAATGTTCACGAATCCAAATACGCGCAAAGCAAAGCGGACTTTGTTTCAAAAATGCAAATTGCATTAAAAGAGTGCTATGAAAGCGAATACTGGCTTGAAATATTATTCAGAACAAAGTACTTACCAAACGAGCAGTACACTCTTTTACTGTCAAATTGCGGAAACATAAGAAGAATGCTGATTTCTTCAATAAATACCGTTAAATCAAACTTAGCTAAAAAATAAACAATCAGCTTGCGCAGCAAATTTAGCTCCGGCAGGAATTTAGCTTGGCGTAGCCGTATTTAGCTCGCGAAACATTTCGCGAATTTAGTTGAGGCTGACCTCTCGGTCAGCCTCTTCGGTTATTATCTAACAGGAAAATCCCATTAGGTTATTTCATTTTACGCGTTATAGGAATAGTTCGGGGCTTCCTTTGTAATCTGGATATCGTGGGGGTGACTTTCCCTGAGCGACGAAGCGGAAATCTGTACGAACTTCGCCTTCTGGTGGAGCTCCTCGATTGTGGCGCAGCCCGTGTAGCCCATACCGGCGCGCAGTCCGCCCATCATCTGGTAGATTGTGTCGGAGAGCAATCCCTTGTAAGGCACACGACCCTCTACTCCCTCCGGAACGAACTTCTTGTTCGTCGACTGGAAGTAACGGTCCGAGCTGCCCTGGCCCATAGCTCCGAGCGAACCCATTCCGCGGTAGGTTTTAAACTGACGTCCCTGGAAGATTTCGTTTTCGCCGGGGCTTTCCTCACATCCGGCTACGAGCGAACCGACCATACATACGCTGCCGCCCGCGGCGAGAGCCTTGACGATGTCTCCGCTGTATTTTATACCGCCGTCGGCAATTACGGGGATTCCGTACTTAGCGGCCGCGCAGGCGGCGTCATAAATCGCCGTAATCTGCGGCACGCCTATGCCCGCAACGATTCTTGTAGTACAAATTGATCCGGGTCCGATACCGACCTTAACGGCGTCGGCGCCGGCGTCTATAAGAGCCTCGGCAGCCTCCGCTGTGGCAATATTGCCGGCGATAAGCTGGAGGTCGGGATAAGCCTTTTTAACCTTGCGAACCGAATTAATGATGTTGGAGTTATGGCCGTGAGCCGAGTCAAGACAGCATACGTCCACACCCGCCTCAATCAGAGCCGCTACTCTGTCGAGTACATCCGCTGTGCCGCCGATAGCCGCGCCGCAGAGGAGTCGGCCTCTTTCGTCACGAGCCGAGTTGGGATACTGCACGGATTTCTCGATGTCCTTAATCGTTATAAGCCCCTTGAGAACACCGTTATTATCGGTGATAGGCAGCTTTTCGATTCTGTGCTGACGCAGGATTTCCTGAGCCTGCTCCAGGGTTGTGCCGACAGGAGCGGTCACCAGCTCCTCCTTGGTCATAACCTCGGAGACTTTTGTAGCGAACATCTCCGGCTTCATAAAGCGCATATCGCGGTTGGTGATAATACCGACGAGCTTTCCTTTCTCACAAATCGGCACGCCGCTGATTTTATACTTCGCCATAAGGGCGTCGGCGTCGCCGACAGTGCTGTCGGGAGTAAGGAAAAACGGATTGACGATAACGCCGTTCTCCGAGCGCTTTACACGGTCAACCATATCCGCCTGAGCCTCGATGCTCATATTCTTGTGGATAATTCCGATTCCGCCCTCACGAGCGATAGCGATAGCCATATCCGTCTCGGTAACGGTATCCATAGCGGCTGTCATAATCGGAGTATTGAGGTGGATTTTCTTTGTCAGGTTTGTTTCAACGCTTACGTTTCTGGGCTCAACGTCGGATTCTCCGGGAATAAGGAGAACGTCGTCAAACGTAATGCCCTGCTTGCCGAATTTCTGGTCAAAATTCTGGTTCAACAATGTAGCCATCCCCTTTTTTATTTTCTAATTTAACCTATATTATATCAAAATTTGACCGATTCCGCAAGCATAACTTTTACTTTTTTTCAAGAAAAATTTGTATGTATTGACAAACCGTCTGTTTCAATATAAAATCTATATGTATAAACATTAGGAGTGAACAAAATGAATAAAATTATATCTATGATAATGGCCGCGCTGATTGCGGTATCCGCGGGATATCTGTCGGGATGCTCGCAGGAAACAACCACCTCGCCTACCGAAGCGGTCACGGTTAAAAAACAAACCGAGGAAAACGAAATCCAAACCTACCTCAAGGGCTTTACCGAGGGCAAAAATCCTCTGTACGGCACATGGGTTATGAAAGAGTTCGACTATGTCAGCTATGTTTTTCGCAATGATGGCCTCGCCGAGCTGGTTATGGACAACGAGGGCGACTTCACCAAGCTTACAATTGACGAAAAGGCAAAGACCCTGTCGGTAGCCTTTGTCCTCGGACTCAACGGCACCTACAACTACAGCTTATCCGACGACAACAAGACGCTCACGCTTGAGCTTGACGGCAAGAAGTACGAGCTCCAAAGACAGCCCGACTACAACATAGCGCCCAATCCGCCGAAAAACGCCGAAATCGACAACGACATCCTCGGATGGTGGAAGAGCGACGGCAACCAGATTTACTTCTTCGGCTCCGACGGAGTTATGTATTCAAACACAATCACAATGGAAACAGGCTACACCTACTCCGCCAAATCAGGCGTAATCAAAGCCGTATACAACTACGGCGGCAAGGTCAAGCTGGATATTAAGTACAACATAAAAGGCGGAAAGCTCCTGATTGAAGACCAGGAGTTCGAGAAATATACGCCGTAAAACAATGTTAAAAAGGACTGCCGAAGCAGTCCTTTTTTTTACTCAAAACTTGTTTCTTATACCTTTAATTCTTCTGTGATCGCGTCGGCGGCTTCCTTCATATAGTCGCCCTCAAAATTCTCGACCGTTCCGTTGTCCACCGACCTGGCGAGTTCGGGGTCAATCGGGAGCTTGGCGAGGACTTTTGTGCCGAATCGGGCGGCAACCTCGTCAATTTTGCTCTCGCCGTAAATCTGATGCTTTTTGCCGCATTCGGGACACATAAAGTAGCTCATATTCTCCACTACTCCGAGAATCGGAATATTCATCATCTGAGCCATTTTCACCGCTTTTTCGACAATCATCGAGACTAGATCCTGCGGAGAGGTAACGATGATGATTCCGTCCACCGGAATACTCTGGAACACAGTGAGCGCTACGTCGCCGGTTCCCGGCGGCATATCAACAAACATATAGTCCTCGTTAGCCCAGATCACATCCGACCAGAACTGTCTTACCGTACCCGAAATCAGCGCTCCGCGCCAGATTACCGGGTCTGTCTCGTTTTCGAGCAGAAGGTTAATCGACATAATGTCGATACCCGTCTCGCTTGTAGCCGGGAAGATACCGTCGTCGTTACCCTTGGCGCGCTCATGAATATTAAACGCCTTCGGGATTGACGGTCCCGTTATATCGGCGTCAAGAATCGCCGTCTTGTAGCCCCTGCGGTTAAGCGTAACCGCCATTGTCGAGGTGACGAGGCTCTTGCCGACGCCTCCCTTGCCGGATATTACTCCGATTACCTTTTTTACGGAGCTAAACTGATGCAGCTGAGCCCGCAAATCCTGTGGCTCGGTTCTGCTCGAGCAGTTCTCGGAACAGCTTGAGCAATCGTGGTCACATCCCATTAATAAACATCCTTTCTATACTTTTGATACACAAATCTTAGTTCGGCGTGATAGACGAAATAATCTCGTTGGTGGATTCCTCCAGCGCGAGGTACTTTTCCGCGGCGTCCTCGTCGCTGTCGTCAAACTGGATATCAGTCGGAGTAACAACTACGATCTTCCTGCCGTCCGATGTGCTGAGCACCTTTTTGGCGTTGAGGTCGCCGTAGGAGGTGTCGCCCTTGGGGAACACGTAGATCGAGAGCAGCATTCCGCTGCCGTCCTTGGCGTAGTTATACTTTTCGTAGTAGGTAGCGCAGTTGTCCTTGACAATCTTCTTTACGCCCTTCTTCCAGTTGGAGGGGAACTCCACGGTATAGGCTCCCTTTCGAACATCCTCGGTAGCCTTTTCGGTTGCCTTGGTCTCCTCGGTAGCCTTGGTAGCCTTTGGCTTGGTCGCCTTGGTGGCTTTTTCGGTCTCTTTTTCGGTCGCCTTGGTTGCAACAGTCGGTTTTGTAGCGTTTACGCCGAAGTTGTCGAACTCCTTAAGATCGCAGTGCGCCACAGGCAGCCTGTTCTCTTCGTCGAGAGAAATATCGGTAACATAGTAAACCTGATTATCCTCTACCTCGGACAGCACGGCTGTAAGGATCTTATCGCCGGAGCTGTTGTAGAAATAGACATTCTCCGCGCCCTTGGGCACCTTGCAGGTCCATATATTGTCGTACTCCTCATTTATCGAGCAGTTTACGTTATCCTCGCGGTTGTCGTATGAGTAGCATACAACAACGTCGCCTTCCCAGCTGTAGCCCTTGCCGTCGGCGTCACGAAGGATGAGGCTTGAGTTGGGCTTGTCGAAGTAAACCGTATTGGTGTCGGTTTGCTTTTGGCCGCCGAAAAATCCTCCGGCGTACAGGAACGCCGCAGCTACCGCCGCGATACCGAGAACTGCGATTATTACCGCGATAATCAAAATCGTCTTGTTGCGCTTTTTACGCTTTTTGGCAACATCCTCGTCCTCGTAGTTGGCATATGGGTCAAAATTTGTAAAATCCTTGTACTTATCATTGGTTTTTCTCGGCTCGTCGTATACGTCATACGAATCGTCGTCCTCGTCAAAGTTGTATCGGCTTTCATCCCCGGTGATTTCGGCTTCTTCGTAAGCCGGCAGTTCTTCCTCAGCGGATTCCGCGGGTTCTTCCTCAACTACCATTGGCTCTTCCTTGGGCTGAGGCTTTTCGACCTTGCCGGTAACCATATCGTCGTCATAGTCGGCAACTCTTTCCTCAAAGCTTCTTCCGTCGGTCTCGTCAAAGTTGACCGGGGTCACAAAATCCTCGTCAGCCTCCGGCTCATAGTACACCGGAGCGTATCTTTTAGCGTTAGGCTCGGTTTCTCTCGGCTGCGAGTTGGGGTCTGAGCCGATCACCTCGCCGCACACGTAACATTCCGAGTCATTATCTCTAAGATAAGCGCCGCAGTTGGGGCATCGTCTTTTTTCAATCATAATTTCAATACCTTTCCGCCCGCGCACGGGCTTTTGTATTGTCTGCCGGCAGCGCGCCGCTCGCAGACAATGGTTAAAGAATTATCCTACCTCTACGGTATAATCCTGGTTTCCGTCGTCTCCCTGATTATCCTCCTCGGGCAGGTCGGGCGGACCCTCGGTGTTCTTAACCTTTGATTTGGATTTTGAGGTTGACTTTGAGGTTGATCTTGACGACGAGCTGCTGCTTGAGCTGTTATACTCCTCTTCGTTTTCGTCGTTACCCTGAGCCTCGGTATAAATCTGAACCTCGTTGTTATTCTGGTTTTCCTCGTAGTAGTTCTGATCCTGGCTCTGATAAGCGGCGCTCGAGGTCGTCTGCTTTTTATGAGTAGCAGTCTCCTCTTCGTCGTCCTCGTCGTCGTAGTCGTCATAATCGTCGTAATCGTCCGAATCCTCCGTTACTGTCGGGGTAGTATCGGCCGGGGGAGCGGCGCATACACAGTTCTTTACGGACACAGCGCCGACAACTATAATCGAAATCGCGACTATCGCCACAATCACCAGCACAATCGGAGATGTCTTTGGGCTTTGCGGCGGTCTGCGGGAATAATTACCCTGACGTCGGCTGCGGCTGTCGTCGCGGAAAACGTCATAGTCATACGCCTGAGAGCGTCGCTGGGTATTTCGCGGCCTGTTGGAACGACGCTCGTAGTCGTCGTAGTTATCTTCTCTTCTCGGTCTTGAGCTTACGCCGTAATCATCGCCGTAATCGTCTCTATAATCTCTGGGCATTATACAGCCTCCTTATTTGTTATTCATACTTATACGCGGATAATAATATCCGATTTTAACAGCGTATCGGTATCATATATAATTTTAAATCCAGAGGTAATTTTTGTCAATAGGATTTTGTCAAATACAATACAGAAAAGCGTAAAAGCCGGGATACAGCTTTTTGCCAAAGCTGTATTCCCGACCGCAATATTTATGTTTTACCCTGTACGAATCAGAACTCCTCCTGCTCCGAAACGTAACCGTCGATATCCTCGATAATCGCTTCGCCCTCAACCTCGATTTCCTCACTTTCGGGGTCATAGAACTGAGCTTCGGTGTTGTTTTCGCCTTCGATAACGTCGGCCTCGACGCCGCCCTCGAGAGTTTTTGTCTGCTCAGTCGCGTCGTCGGATATTGTCTCGAATCCGCTTATAAATGTATACGGTACCGCGTATCCAAGCGCCAGAGCCGCCATATATCCCACAACGGGATTAGCCGCGAGCTCGTTGTGCAGAGGCATTGCTCCGAGGATAGACGCGAGCACTATGTACAGCGCCGGCAAATCGAGCACAATCAAGGTGACAAGGCTGAATCGTTTTATTGTCTTTCCCTCGCCCACGCGTGTAGCGTAGAATACCAAAAGTCCGAAAACCGCGAACATTACGGCGTACACGACGCTTTTGGCGACTTCACCCGCGAGAGCGTTGGCGAATCCGGCGAAAAAGTAGCCGCAGATTATATAAGCGATAATCAAAAACGCGGAAAAGAACAGATTTACATTATCTCTTGCTGTGTTTTTCTTTTTCATGGTAACCTCCAAATTTATTGTTTGATTTTGGCGGCAAGGCACACCCATCCGTTGTCCTCGTAGTCGGCGATAATATCAAAATTTCTGCCGACAGCCGCTCTGACCTCGTCGCCTCTTGTGTCTATGATTCCGCTCATAACGTAAACCGAATCGGGTTTCATAAACTGAGGCACGCTGTCCGATAAACTTATTATAGCATCCGCCACGATATTTGCAACCACTAAATCAAATTTGCCGCTGATTTTGTCGGTCAAATCGCCCTCTATCGCGACAAATCGGTCTGATACGCCGTTGAGCTCAGCGTTTTCGGCGGCGGTTCGAACGGCGGTCGCGTCGATATCAACGCCCACAGCGCTCTTGGCGCCCAGCAAAAGCGAGGCTATCGCCAGTATTCCGCTGCCGCAGCCGATGTCGAGAACATCGACGCCGTCTTTTACGTACTTTTCGATTGTTTCAAGACACAGACGAGTGGTTTCGTGACTTCCTGTTCCGAACGCGAGTCCGGGGTCGATGTTGAGCACAACCCTGCCTTTGGGGTCATAATCATCTCTCCATGTCGGACGAATCAGGATTTTTTCGCCCACGGGAGTGGGGTTAAAATATTTTTTCCAGTTGTTGCGCCAGTCCTCCTCGATAGTAGCCGAGGTCTCGATAGTATGGCGGATGTTTTCGGCGTTATATCTCTCGGACAAAAACGCCAGAGCCTCGGCGGGATTGGCGTCGGGCTCAAGATAAATATGCACAAACGCCTTGTTCCTGTCTTTTTTCAGCAAATCCTCGTCGATAAGGTCGATACGGGCAATCTCCATTACCTCGTCCTCAAGCTCGGAGTAATCCTCGATATAGATTCCGTAGGGAACCACCATATTCGCGATATCGCCGGCTTTTTCAACGTCCTTGGTATCTACCGAGATTTTAATTTCTGTCCACTGTGTCATCGTTACCTCATTACTTGTCTATCTTAATCTTGTTGCCGCTTTTTGGATTGATAAGGAAGGTCTCGCATTTGTAAACATCCAGGAGAGTTCCGTTGTCATCATAGCAGTACACTCCGTAGGTTACGAGCGCGATATGTCCGGCGCTGCCGGTTATTGAAGGGGAAACAACGATGTTGCCTATATAGGCGTTCTTGACCTGACTGTCGGCGTCAAACAGCTTTTTGCCCTTCATCTTCGCTACCTTTTTCAAGGCGAAAAGGTTGTAGCCGTAGTTGAACTTCGACATAGTCACCGCGAGGGCGGTATTCTTATCGGTCGTATAGCTTATCAGCGGATAGTTGCCCTTGTTGTACTTTATCGCGGAGGAAAGCTTTCCGGTTTCGCTGAGCTTACACAGCGAGTAGTCGCCCTTCTTTGTTGTAATACTGAGGAAGGCGCATTTTTTGCCGGGAGTGATGGTGCCGTTGGTCTTTTCCTTAACGGTTTTAAGTCCCGTACCGTCGCGGTTCATAGAATACAGGCATCCCACAAACACATCCCTGATGTTTGAGCCGGCGGTAAACATAATCTTTTTCTTTGTAACATATACCGACGAAAAATCCGGCTTGGCCTTTGCCTTTTTGATTGTGGCAAAGTCCCCTACCCTGACGGGCGCGTCCATACCGTATTCATAGCGGTAGAGCCTCGCGATATAACGCGAGTCCTTGGATAATTCGGTTTTATAGTAGAAGGTGTACTTTTCTGTAGAGCACAGGTACACCGCCTTGTTTTTGTCCTTAAGCTCGACAGGAGTGGTGTTGCCGTCGAATTCCACGAGGCAGAGTCCCTCGTCGCGGTAATCAACCATAAAGCCTTTCTCGCATATTCCTGCAACCTTTATAAGATATCCCTTTTTGTCCGAAATCTTATATTTGTTTTGCGGGTCAAGCTTGAGCGCGGTTGACTTTGAGCCGGTTTTGGGGTTATAGGCTATTATGCTCTCGTCCTTACGGTAATAAATCCTGCCGTTATACGAATAGAGCTGAGCGTCGTTAAAAATCTTGGTCTTTGCGACGAGCTTTCTGCCCTTGCCGTTGAGCTTTGTACGGTAGATTCTCGTCTGACCGGCGCGGAAATTGTTCACGAGCGAAACGAGGTATTTTCCGCTTTTCATAACCGTACCCTCCGAAAAGCGGTTGGTTTTGTCTGTAACTCCGACCGCGCCGGCGGGTATCGCAACGGAAGCAATCACCGCCGCGCATAATACGGTTGATAGTATGTTTCTGAGTTTTTTCAAAATATCTAATTCCTTTTTGCAGATTCAGGCTGCCGCGCTCGGCGACAGCCCGGTTTTTATTTTTTCTTAAAGCTGTCCTTTAGTCCTACGGTTCTGTTAAATACGAGGTTATCGCCTGTACTGTCCTTGCTGTCAGCGCAAAAATAACCCTGACGCATAAACTGGAACCTGTCCTCGGGCTTTGCGCCGCCGAGGGATTTTTCCAGCTTGCAGCCGTTTAGTATTACGAGCGATTCGGGGTTGATATACTCAACAAACTCGCCGTCTTCGCCGTCGGGATCCTCAACCGTAAACAGGTTGTCGTACATTCTGACCTCGGCGTCGAGGCAGTCGCGGGCGTTAACCCAGTGGATCGTACCTCTGACTTTTCTGCCGTCGGGGGTATTGCCGCCCCTTGTGTCCGGATCATACTCGGCGTAAACCTCAACCACCTTACCGCTTTCGTCCTTTTTGCAGCCTGTACATTTTACGATATAGGCGCTCTTGATTCTCACCTCGTTGCCGGGATAGAGCCTCTGGAATTTTTTAAACGGTTCTTCCATAAAGTCGGTGGATTCGATATAGATCTCGCGCGAAAAGCTGACTTTTCTTGTGCCCATTTCGGGGTGGTTGGGATGATTCTCAACCTCGAACTCCTCGGTTTTGTCCTCCGGATAGTTCGTAATCACGAGCTTAACGGGATCCAGCACCGCCATAGCGCGCGTAGCCCTTTCGTTGAGGTCATCGCGCAGACAATGCTCCAAAAAGCTGTAATCGACAGTCGAATTTACCTTTGACACGCCGATCTGGTCGGTAAAGCTGCGGATTGATTCGGGAGTATAGCCCCTTCGCCTCATACCGCACAGAGTCGGCATACGCGGATCGTCCCAGCCGTTGACGTAGTTTTCCTCAACAAGCTTTCTGAGCTTGCGCTTGCTCATTACAGTATTGTTGATTCCGAGACGCGCAAACTCAATCTGTCTGGGCTTTGACGGAGCCGAGATATTCTCGACAACCCAGTCGTACAGCGGTCTGTGAGCCTCAAACTCCAGCGTGCACAGCGAGTGTGTGATACCCTCTATCGCGTCCTCGATCGGATGAGCAAAGTCGTACATCGGATAAATGCACCACTTGTCGCCCGTGCGGTGATGGCTCATATGATTGATTCTGTAGATTACCGGGTCGCGCAGGCTGAAGTTGCCGGAGGCCAGGTCGATTTTTGCTCTCAGCGTCATCTTGCCGTCCTCAAACTCACCCTCGCGCATACGGCGGAAAAGGTCGAGGCTCTCCTCTGTCGGGCGATCCCTGTAGGGGCTCTTTGCCGGAGTCGAGAGGTCGCCCCTGTACTCGCGCATCTGCTCGCCGGTAAGCTCGCACACATAGGCGAGGCCTTTTTCTATAAGCTCAACCGCGTAGTCATACATCTGCTCGAAGTAGTCGGAGGCGTAGTAGAACCTGTCCTCCCAGTCGAACCCGAGCCACTTGATATCCTCTTTTATCGCGTCGACATACTCGACGTCCTCTTTTGTCGGATTGGTGTCGTCCATACGGAGGTTGCATTTTCCTTTGAATTTTTCCGCTGTACCAAAGTCAACGCACACGGCCTTTGCGTGGCCGATATGCAGATAACCGTTGGGCTCAGGCGGAAAACGTGTATGAACCGTCTCGCCCTCGTACTGACCGCCTTCGGCTATATCCTCGGCAATAAAGCGGTGTATAAAATTTTCGTTTACTAATTTTTCGTTATCCATAAAATCACCTTAGTACCCCTTTTTAAAGGGGTCAAAATCTTTGATTTTGGGGGATTCCCCTTTCACCGGAGCAAGGTATAAAAGGAGTCGCCGCAGCGTCACCCTAAACTTGCCGGAGAATCTTACTTAAGCTTCTCTATTCCTTTTTCAAGTCTGCTGAGCGACTCTTCTCTGCCGAGAATGTCGAGAATCTCAATCGCTCCGCCGGGAGTAACCTTCTGTCCCGCCGCGGCGATACGAACACCCCACATAACCGTACCGTTCTTTAGCTCTTTTTCCTGAGCCATATTGATGAGGCAGTCGTGGATTGAGTCGTGATCCCAGCTGTCGAGAGCCTTTAGTCTCTCGTACGCTTCCGTAAGCAAAGCCGGGGAATTGTCGAGATTAGTCTTGCTCTTTTTATTTACAAACAGCTCCTTGTCGTATTCGGGGAGCTCCGCGAAAAAGCGGATTTTTTCGGGAATATCGGTAAACTTTTCAGTTCTTTGCTTTAGTATTCCGGCGAACATAGCATA
The DNA here is from genome assembly GCA_902787145.1 of uncultured Ruminococcus sp. Classification (GTDB taxonomy): domain Bacteria; phylum Bacillota; class Clostridia; order Oscillospirales; family Acutalibacteraceae; genus Ruminococcoides. The sequence goes on along the minus strand of CADAEZ010000018.1, from coordinate 3,153 downwards.
GTCAAATTCCTTGTCGCCGAGAGCTTCTTTATAGTAAGGCACAGCCCTCTCGGTGAACTCCTCGTCGGACATTGCCTTGATGTACTCGGCGTTCATCCACAGAAGCTTGTCATAGTCAAACACAGCCGGCGACTTCGAGATTCCGCCGATAAAGAAGTTTTCCTCCAGCTCCTTCATCGAGAAAATCTCACGGTTATCCTTGGGGCACCAGCCGAGCAGAGCGATGTAGTTTATAATCGCCTCAGGCAGGTAGCCGTCCTCGATCAAATCCTCAAAGCCCGTCGAACCGTGACGCTTGCTGAGCTTGGACACAGAGCCGTCCTCGTTTTTGCCCATAATTAGCGGCAGGTGAACATAGGTAGGAATCTCCCAGCCGAACGCCTCGTACAAAAGATTGTACTTCGGAGTTGAGCTGAGGTACTCGCTGCCGCGGACTACGTGGGTGATTCCCATAGTATGGTCATCAATTACGTTGGCGAAGTTATAGGTTGGATAGCCGTCCGTCTTTACGAGAATCTGATCCTGCAGCTCGCTGTTGTCGACTGTAATCTCGCCGAACACCTCGTCTTTAAACGTAGTCTTGCCGTCAACCGGCATCTTCTGGCGGATTACAAAGGGGGTTCCCTTTTTGAGCTCCTCGTCGATTTCCTCCTGAGTAAGGTCGCGGCAATGCCTGTCATATCCTCCAAACTCCGAGGTCTCGGCGAGCTTTTCGAGCCTTTCCCTGGAGCAGAAGCAGCGGTACGCCTTGCCCTCTTTTATAAGCTGTTCGGCGTACGGAGTGTACATATCCTTTCTCTCGGACTGTACGTACGGACCGTAGTCGCCGCCGACGTCGGGACCCTCGTCGTGAGTGATGCCTGCGGTCTTGAGGGTGTTGTAGATTACGTCCACAGCTCCCTCAACATATCTTTCCCTGTCGGTGTCCTCGATGCGGAGCACAAAAGCTCCGCCCTGGGATTTTGCTATAAGATACTCGTACAGCGCCGTGCGGAGGTTTCCGACGTGCATAAAGCCTGTCGGAGACGGAGCGTAGCGCGTGCGAACCTGTTTGATTACTGACATAAATTATCCTCGATTCCTAAATCCGGCAATTTGCCGCTTATATCTTTCTTACGCGTCTCTGCCGCAGCACTTCTTATACTTCTTGCCGCTGCCGCAGGGACAGGGATCGTTTCTGCCGATTTTTTTACCCTTGCGGATAGTCTTGTTAGCGGTATCCGTACCGTCGCCGGAGGTCTGTGTAGGCTCAGCGACCTGCTTGCGCTGCAAAGCGTTCTTTACCACGTCGCCTTCCTCGTCCTTATCCTGTGACTCGGCCTTAGCGTCGGCGGCCTTCTGAGCGGCAAGCCTCTTGGCAGCGGCGATAGCTTCGCGTCTGCGCTTCTGCTCATAAATCTTCTTAGGCTGTGTAAGCATAAGCTTGATCGTATCCTCGCGGATCGAGGCAATCATCTCGTCGAACATATCGAAGCCTTCCAGACGATACTCGACTACCGGGTCGTGCTGACCGTAGGAGCGCAGGTGGATACCGGCCTTGAGCTGTTCCATATTGTCGATATGATCCATCCAGTATGTATCAACCGAGCGGAGCAGGTATACGCGCTCCATCTCGCGGATAGTCTCCTCCGGCAGCAGAGTCTCGTTCTCTTTATAGATATTCTCGGCTTCCTCGGTAATCATATCCCTGATTTCCTCAGGCGAGATAACCTCCAGATCATCGTCCGAGAACTTGTACTTGCTTCTGTCAAGAATCGCCCATCCGTCATATGTATCAAGCAATCCGGTGAGGTTCCAGTTGTCCTTGATATCCTCAGGCAGGAAGTGCTTGACGGTCTCGTCGATATTCTCCTCCAGCATCTTGATGATAGTATCGTGCAGATCCTCGCCGTCGAGAACCTGGTCGCGCTGGGTATAGATAATCTCACGCTGACGGTTGAGAACGTCGTCGTACTGGAGGACGTCCTTACGGATTCCAAAGTTACGCAGCTCAACCTTCTCCTGTGAGTTTTCGATAATATTAGTGAGCATTTTGTTTTCGATCGGCATATCCTCGTCTACGTTCATACGCTCGAGCATAGCCTTCATTCTTTCGCCGCCGAACAGCCTCATAAGGTCGTCCTCGGTGGAGAGGAAGAAGCGTGACGTACCCGGATCGCCCTGACGTCCGGCACGACCGCGCAGCTGGTTGTCGATACGTCTTGATTCGTGACGCTCTGTACCGATAATAAAGAGTCCGCCGGCCTCCCTGACCTTATCGGCTTCCTCCTTGATTTCTTCGCTGAACTTCTGATTAAGCTCGGAGAAAATCTTTCTCGCTTCCAAAATCTCCTCGTCGTCGGTCTCGGCAAAGCCCGTAGCCTCGGCTATGAGCTCATCCTCGATGCCCTGCTTGCGCATTGACGCCTTGGCGAGGTACTCGGCGTTACCGCCGAGGATGATATCGGTACCACGGCCGGCCATATTCGTAGCGATTGTCACCGCGCCGTACATACCGGCCTGAGCGATAATCTCGGCTTCCTTTTCGTGCTGCTTAGCGTTGAGCACGTTATGCTTGATTCCTCTCTTCTTGAGCATTTTAGAGAGGAGCTCGGATTTTTCGATAGAAATTGTACCTACGAGCACAGGCTGGCCGTTCTCGTGAGCCTCAACAATCTGGAAGAGCGCATAGTAGCCTCATTACAGATGGCAGGTGAGCACGAAAAAGAGATAAGCGACAAAATCAGACAACACATTACTATTTATAAAAATAAGACAGAGGCGATGAGCCAATACTTTGCAAAATGGCTGAAGGAACAGTTTTCGTAACAGGCGCCACCGGATTGGTAGGAACAGAGGTTGTGGCACAGCTGTTGTCAACAACCAACAGTAAGATATATGTACTGGTAAGAGCGGCATCGGAAGAGGAGGCCGAAGGCCGTCTGCGTGCCCTATGGTGGGACGACGCCACACTCGTCAACGCTATTGGCAAGCGGGTACACGCTATAACAGGCGACATTACAAAGCCCCTTGAAATAAAGCACATGGACATTACCCATGTGATACACTGTGCTGCCGAAACGGGGGTACAAAAATCTCGACGTGAACTAAGAAACATCAATATCGATGGCACCCGCCATGTGGTTAGAATGGCAGAACTATTACCACAACTGC
>CADAEZ010000017.1 GCA_902787145.1 uncultured Ruminococcus sp. | reverse complement strand
AAGGAATTATCCTCGAAAAAATATTAACAAACAAAAATAACAAACAATTAAAAAAACAACAACATGAAAAAAGTAATTTTAGCAATCGCCATGGTGGCATGCTCAGCCACAAGTTTCGCACAGCACGAAGTTGGTTCAATCAACATCCAACCCAAAGTCAGTTTCAACGTTAGTTCGTTTGACAAACTTGAGAATAGATTCGACAACAAATACAAGTCAGGCAGACCAATAACAATGCACCCCTATTTGGGGTGCATTGTTATTGGTATGAACAAAATCCTGACGGGATTCGAAAGGCCGTGTAGAAAATCGTCCGGCGAATTGTTTACATATTAAAATTATTTATTATTTTTCTTGAAAGCTTTTTATCAAAGATTTTATAGATTTGATTTGTTTATCGTTTAATCCAGATGTATCAATTGATATTTGCGGTTGTTTGTTTTCTTTCCCAAGCAAATAATCAGTACTAACATTGTAAAGATAAGAAATAGCCAATATGATTTCAGTGCTGGGTGTTCGCTCGCCAGTTTCATAGGCTGAGATAATAGATGTAGATACTTTTAGTTTATTAGCAACATCTTTTTGTGAAAAACAATATCTTAAACGAAGTTGTCTTAATCTGTTAGGTAAACCATTAATCATTGTGTATCACCTCAACACTAATTGTAGATTAATAGCTTACACATTAGGTGTTAACAATATACACTTAAAGTGTTGACAAATTGTTCTAAAAGTGTTATTATTAACTAAGAAAGGGTGATAATTATGAAAAAGATTATTAGTTTAGTTCTTTGTACACTTATGATTCTACCAAGTTTTGTATTGGGTGCAAGCGCGAAAACAGGATCATATGTAAAATCGCTGAAATTCAAGAAAAAGGCTACTATAACAATTCCCACAAATAAAAAATCTGCCTCAAAGACCTTTAAGGTTACAATTAAGACTAAGGGGAAAGCGTCTACGAAGTATGTTGTGACATCTTCTAATGCATCAATTGTTACCGTAATGGCACGTAAAAACAAAGTTACATTAAAAGCAAAGAAACCGGGTAAAGCTGTAATAACAGTTAAGACAAAAGGAAAGAATAAAAGTGGAAAGAAACTAAGCAAAAAGCTTGCTCTTACTGTAAAAAAAGCTTCTTCCAATATAAAACAAATCAATAATTCTATTCCTGTTGCAAAGTTTGGTAAGGTAAGCGGAACTATAACATATCTATATAATAATTATATAGGCAACAGAGCCGATACAGGTGCTAAGGTTTGGTTGATACCGAAAAACGGTAGTGCTTCAAAAAATAATTTAAGTTCATATGTTGGATGGGCATTAAGTTTTGAATGTGAAAAAATCGGAGTTTATTGTGCGTCTGTTGATGGTATGGGAAACTATATATTTGATCGTATTCCGGTTGGAGAATATTTATTGTTTATTAAATCAAATAAAACAACAAGTGGTAGTGGATTCGATAATAAAGAATCCTACGAAAAAGCTATATCAAATGCAGTTAGTGGATATGTTACCAAGACAAATGCAGACTTCTTAGGAAAGTATATTGGATATCAAAAATATACTTTTAAATCAATAACAGTTTATGAAAACGATACAACCAATGTAAGTTATGACTTTGGCATTACTTACATTTAGTGTTAATCAAATATAATAATGACAACGGAGGAATAATCCTCCGTTGTTTTTGTCGCAGGTAATTTCGAATCCACCCTCTTATTCCCACAAGACAAAACCGGTAGTCCATTGGACTACCGGTTTTGCTGGTGGGAGAGGGTGGATTCGAACCACCGAAGCGAAACGCAACAGATTTACAGTCTGCCCCCTTTGGCCACTCGGGAACTCTCCCACATCTTAAATTGTATTTGCTACAGACAAAAGCCTGTAGCAAATCGTTGGAGCTGGTGGACGGACTTGAACCCCCGACCTGCTGATTACAAATCCTGGTGGACGGACTTGAACCCCCGACCTGCTGATTACAAATCAGCTGCTCTACCAACTGAGCTACACCAGCGTGTTCACAGCTTGTTTATAATATCATAATAATAGAAATGTGTCAAGATGTTTTCGGAATATTTTTTAAATTATTTTTGTTTTATACCTGCGCCTTTGCTTTTTATGTTGACAAACATTTTCTTCTATTCTATAATACCTAATGTAAAGGGGGATATTACTATGGATAATTACGAAAATAATAACCTTAATAATCAGAATACTAACTACGGACAGGGCTACAATCCTCAGCAGAGCGTACCATATGCTCAGCCCGCGAATCAGAACACCCAGCAGAGCGTACCATATGCTCAGCCCGCGTATCAGAATACCCAACAGAACACGCCTTACGCTCAGTCGGCAGACCCGTACAATCAGAATACACAGTACAGCCAGTACGCTCAGCCGAATGCTCAGTATGGTTATCAGCAGAATCCTCCTAAGCAGAATGACGGCAAAGGTATCGCGTCTATGGTGCTCGGAATTATATCGCTTGTATGCTGCGGAGGCGCTTTTGCGATTCCGATTGTAGGTCTGATTCTCGGTATTATCTCCAAAAAGAGCAAGCCTGTTGAAAACGGTGTTGCTACCGCCGGAATCATTATGTGCGCTATTGCTCTCGGATTCGCGATAGTCGGATTGATTATGTGGATTTGCGGTGCTGTAGCATTGCCCGGATATGTTCAATCGACCGGTTCTTATTATTAATCAATAAATCCGGCTTTTCAGTCGGATTTTTCTTTTGGTGCTATGAATAACTCAGCAATTAAAAAAGCGTCGGTATGTATCCTGCCGTTTATAGCGTTAGCGATTCTGTATTTTGCGCTTAAAGCCGCCGGCCCCTATATCCCGAATATCGGGTGCTTTTACTATGATGTATTTCATTTCTATTGTCCGGGATGCGGATTCACACGCTCTGTTTACGCCCTTTTGAGGGGAGATTTGCTCTTGTCACTGAGGCAGAATCCGTTTAAAAGTTTTTGGATTCTCTTTCAGGATTAAGCTTCTGCACAGCAAATGGTTTTTTATTATTCTGGCGGCAGTGGTTGTTATCTACACAATTCTGAAAAATATTATTCCCGCTCTGGCGCCGATATAAATTACGCTTTGTATACTGTTTTATTTGACTTTTTACTCTGTTTGTGATATATAGTTTATAGGAAAATGTTTTAATGCTGATAGAATGTTTTCTTAATTTATTAATATGAAAGGGTATGAAAATATGACTTACAACTACAATTACAACCTGGATGATCCCGCGGTTCAGCAAGCCGCTATCGGAATCGGTATCGGACTTATTATTTTCCTTTTGTTCGTTATAGCGATTGGTATTGTCCTCTACATTTTCGGAAGCCTCGGACTTTACAAAATCGCAAAGAACAGAAATATTCCGAATCCGTGGATGGCGTGGATTCCTGTTGCCAACTCTTATCTTCTCGGTAAAATAGGTGATTATTATGACCTGAAGAACACCGGTAAGTGCAATAACTTTGCTATTATTATGCTTTGCATCGCTATTGCGGCTATAGCCGCGCCGATTACGGTCATTCTGGGATTTGTTACTCCGTTTGCCGCAATCGCTTTATGTGTTTTTGATTATATTTGTTATTACAAATTCTTTAAAAACGTAAATCCCGACAGCGCTGTTGTAATGCTTGTGCTCAGCATTATCTTCCCGATAATCCTGCCGTTTGTTCTCTTTGTTTGCAGGAACAAGATTGATATTCTTCCTGCGCAGGCACAGCCCCAGTATCAGCAATATCAGCAGCCCCAATATCAGCAGCCGCAGTATCAGCAGCCCCAGTATCAGCAACCACAGGCTCCGGTTCAGCCGCAGTATCAGCAGCCGCAGGCTCCGGTTCAGCCGCAGTATCAGCAGCCACAGGCTCCGGTTCAGCCGCAGTATCAGCAGCCACAGGCTCCGACTCAGCCGCAGTATCAGCAGCCTCAGGAACAGCAGGCTCCTGAACAGCCGCCGGTTGACAACAATCAGTAATTACCGTCACGGTTACCAAGGGCGTTCGTTTTTGAACGCCCTTTATTACTCTATATATCATTATGAAAAAATTAAATTATTTCCTTAAAAGAAAATTAAATCTCTATATAAAAAATAATTATAATGTTCCGGTTTGCGAGTCCGAGAACAGGATTGCTTATCCTCGGATATGCCGAAGTGAAGCTTTTGCCGGAGATGCTCCGATGGCAATACCTTCCGCCCGCGACAACCTCGACAACGCGCTGAGTAAGCTCGACGAGAGCTTTTCGGACTCGGTCTTGCGCTTGATTGACGAAAAGGGTATGAGTGATTCGCAGTGCTACAAAAAGGCGGGTATCGACAGAAAGCTTTTCTCCAAAATCCGCTCCAATCCGCAGTACAAGCCGTCAAAATCAACGGCGATAGCGCTTGCAATAGCGTTGGAGCTAAGCCTTGACGAGTGCAAAAGCCTGATATCCAAGGCCGGATACGCTTTGTCTCACAGCAATAAGGCTGATGTTATTATCGAGTTCTTTATTCTGGAAAAGAATTATGATATAATAACAATAAACGAGGCGCTGTTCGAGTATGACCAGCCGCTGCTTTAAACCGCGTTACAAAAAATCAATGGCAGAAAATGTCGCTTCTCAGGCGACCAAATATAAGATTACCTCCGTTATAATAAAGTTGCAAGGTAAGACTTGTGAGATTATTATAACGGAGGTTTTTACTATGAAAAACACAAAAAACAATATTACGGAATTGGTTTTTATACTTGACAAGAGCGGCTCAATGTGTGATTTGGTTGAGGATACAATCGGCGGATTTAACTCACTGATTGAAAAGCAAAAAGCTCAGGAGGACGATTGCAAGGTGACTACCGTGCTGTTCGACAACACTATGAGCACGGTTCACGACAGGGTAAGCCTTGACGAGGTGGAGCCTATGACAGACGACGACTATGTTCCGTTTGGTTGCACAGCGTTGATTGACGCTATCGGCTCGACAGTCGAGCATATCGAAAAAATCCACAAATACGCGCGCAGGGAGGACGTGCCCGAATCTACGATGTTCGTGATTATCACAGACGGACTTGAGAACTCGAGCCATATCTATTCCGGCGAAAAGGTCAAAAAGATGATTGAAAAACGCAAGAAAAAGGACGGCTGGGAATTTCTGTTTATCGGGGCGAATATTGATTCGGTAGAAACCGCCCGCGGCTTCGGTATAAACGAGGACAGAGCGATAGACTATCACGCGGATCACAGTGGCACTAAGGTTGTGTACGAAACAGTCAGCAAGGCTGTCGGCTGTATGAGAGCGTCGAAATCGATCCCCAAAAGCTGGTCGGAGGATATTGAGAAAGATAATAAATCAAGGTAACATATACTTTGGACAAGCATAATATGTACTATCTGCCGCGACAGAAATTTAATATGACAGGGTGTTTTTATGAATACGGTTAAATGTACTTGCGGATGCCGGGGAGGATGTCAGAACTGCTGTTTGGGATGTCAGTTTAACCCTTGCGCCGTAACCTGTTCGAATGACTTTATCCGTGAATACGGATATGTGTATAACGTAACGGCTCAGACAGTCGCGGCGGACGCGCCGGTTAGTTTTAGAAGCGAAGGACAGCTTTCGCCTAAAATTATTACACCATCGGATTCGGCAGTGGAGCTAAACTCCACGGGTGTTTACCTTATTGAGTTCTATGTCAATTCCGCGGCGGAGGATGAGTTTACTGTTTACAAAAACGGCGCTCCCGTAACCGGCTCGACCTATAGCTCGCAGGCTGCCGGAGCTAATATCGGCAAGGTGATAATTTCGGCGCAGAAGGGCGATATTATTACGCTTGTAAATACAGGAACCACAGATGTGGTTCTTGACGCGGCTGATACTACAGTTAACGCGTCTGTGATGATCCAAAGATTATTCTGATAATTTAGGGGCGGGGAAACCCGCCTCTATCTTTTCTGATAAAAAAACTTCGGGGCTGACCGGGTCAGCCCCTTTGTTGTGCCGTATCAGCAGCCGCAGCCGTTGTTGCAGCCGCAATCGCCGTTGTTACCACAGCAAGAGCAGAGGATGAGGACGAGGATGATAATCCAGCAGCAGTTGCCGCCGCCAAACATATTGTTACACATAAAGGTTTCCCTCCTTTCGTCTACACTACATAGTATTATAAAACTACAGAAGTGTGAGTGTTTTTACCGCATTTACAAATACCTTCCGCAGCAGACCCTCATAGGGCTCGACGGTGCGGGGGACAAACATTCTGCGACAGAGGCACAACTAGCTTGACGTGGAAATATAAAAAGTAAAAAAATACTTGATTGAAAAGGGGAAGTATGGTATACTTACAAATGATAATGCGAAAATAGGGATAAATTTCCTTTTAAAAAAAATATTACCGTGAAAGGACTACGATATATATGACAAAACCCAATATTTACCGCACAGTAAACTGCGGCGAATTAAGAGAAGAAAACATCGGTCAGGACGTTCGTGTTGCCGGCTGGGTCGAGAATATCCGCGACCACGGCGGTGTAATGTTCCTTGATATCCGCGATGAGTACGGAGTGCTTCAGGTTGTAGTACACGACGACAAGTTGCTCGAAAACATCAACCGCGAATGTACCGTGACTCTCTCCGGCAAGGTGGTTAAGCGTGACGAGGATACTATAAATCCCAAAATCGCCACCGGATTTGTTGAGGTTCATACAGAAGACATCAAGGTTCTCGGCAAGGCGAAGAATGAGCTTCCGTTCGAGGTAGCTACCTCGAAGAATGTTAACGAGGACGTAAGACTGCGCTATCGTTTTCTTGACCTTCGTAATCCTAAGGTTCACAACAATATTTTGCTCCGCTCACAGGTTGTAAGTTTTATGCGCGAAAAGATGAACGAGCTGGGTTTTACCGAGATCAACACTCCGATCCTGTCCAACTCATCTCCTGAGGGCGCGCGCGACTATCTTGTACCGTCGCGTAAGCACAAGGGCAAGTTCTACGCTTTGCCCCAGGCTCCGCAGATTTTTAAACAGCTTCTTATGGTTTCGGGCTTCGACAGATACTTCCAGATCGCTCCCTGCTTCCGTGATGAGGATGCCAGAGCCGACAGAAGTCCCGGCGAGTTCTATCAGCTTGACTACGAAATGGCCTTTGCTACCCAGGAGGATGTGTTCGAGGTAGCCGAGGAGGTTCTTTACGAAATATTTACTAAATTCAGCAATAAAAAGGTCAGCCCGGCGCCGTTTAAGAGGATTCCCTTTGCCGAGTCTATGCTCAAGTACGGCACCGATAAGCCCGACCTCAGAAACCCGCTCGAAATCAAGGAAATCTCCGATATGTTCGTCGAGACTGACTTTGCTCCGTTCAGAAAGAAATGCGTCCGTTCGATAAATGTACCGAATGCCGCTTCCCAGAGCAAAAAGTGGTTCAAGCGTATGGAGGAGTTTGCCCTTTCGATAGGAATGAAGGGACTCGGCTATGTTAAGGTCAACGACGACCTGACCTTTGACGGCCCGATTGATAAATTCCTTAAGCCCGGCGACAGGGAAGAGCTTATCGAGCGTAACGGCTCAAAGGCCGGCGACGTTATTTACTTTATCGCCGATTCCACCCAGCTCGCGCCTAAGCTTGCCGGACAAATCCGTACCGAAGTCGCTAACCGTCTTGACCTTATCGACAAGAGCCGCTTTGAGCTTTGCTTTATCGTTGACTTCCCGATGTACGAGATCGACGAGGACGGCAAGACTATCTTTACCCACAACCCGTTCTCGATGCCACAGGGCGGTATGGAAGCCCTTCTCACAAAGAATCCGACAGAGATTCTTGCTTATCAGTACGACATCGTGTGCGATGGTGTAGAGCTGTCTTCGGGAGCTGTGCGTAACCACGACCTTGATATTATGGTTAAGGCGTTCGAAATCGCCGGCTACAGCGAGGACGAGCTCAGGGATAAATTTAAGTCGCTCTACACAGCCTTCCAGTACGGCGCTCCGCCTCACGCGGGAATGGCTCCGGGTGTAGACAGACTTCTGATGCTCCTTACCGATGAGGAGAATATCCGCGAGGTTATCCCGTTCCCGATGAACTCCAACGCCCAGGATTTACTTTTAGGTTCTCCGGGAGAGGTATCGGAGCAGCAGCTTCGTGAGGTTCACGTCAAGCTTAGATAAATCAACGCGCAATTCGAAATGCGCAATTCGTAATAATTATACAGAAGGATTCGTGTTATGGTAACAAGAGAAGATGTAGAAAACATCGCTATACTTTCAAAATTATTTGTAGCCGAGGAGGAGCTTGACGACCTGACAAAGCAGATGCAGGAGATTGTCGGGTTCGCCGACGCTATCAACAACGCCCCCGATTCGGGCGAGGAGTTTGACAATATCAACAACCTGTCCAATGTTTTCCGCGAGGACGAGGTTCTGGAGTCGCTCCCGTGCGAAGAAATCCTCAAAAACGCTCCCGAACAGGCTGAAGATCATTTCCTTGTGCGTAATCATAACTAGGAGGTTAGTATGTCAGAGATAAAAAGAATTCACGATATGCTCACCTCAGGCGAGATTTCGTGCAGAGAATTGACCGAGAAATATCTGAAAGAGATTGAAAATTCGAATAAAGAATTAAACGCTTATGTCAATGTAACCGCCGACGCCGCTCTGGCTCAGGCCGACAAGGTTGACGAAAAGCTAAAAAACGGTGAGGAAATCGGGCTTCTCGAGGGTGTTCCGATGACCTTGAAGGATAATATTTCCACAAAGGATATCGAAACTACCTGCTGCTCAAAGATTCTCACAGGCTACAAGCCGATTTACAACGCTTCGGTATGGGACAAGCTCGAAAAAGAGGGAGCCGTGCTCCTGGGAAAGACAAATATGGACGAGTTCGCGATGGGCTCATCGAGCGAGACCTCGTACTTTGGCGGAGCGGCTAATCCGTTTAATACAAATCATTGCGCCGGAGGTTCATCCGGCGGAGTAGCGTCCGCTGTAGGCGCCAATATCGCGCCCTACGGTCTCGGATCCGACACAGGCGGTTCTATCCGTCAGCCCGCGTCATTCTGCGGCGTTGTCGGACCAGATCGGTCCGATTACAAAGACAGTCGAAGACGCGGCGATTGTGTTCGACGCGATTTCCGATTATGATCCCAAGGATTCAACCTCCCAGGGCAGCAAGACTAAGACATACGATACAATAAACAACGATATAAAAGGTATGAAGGTAGGTATCGCGCGCGAGTATCTTGAGGGTATCCGCGAGGATGTTAAGGAAGCGGTCCAAAACGCCGTAAAGGTGTACGAGAGCCTCGGAGCCGAGGTTGTGTACTTCGATATGCCCGCCATCAAATACGCCCTGCCGGTATACTATATCATAGCCTGCGCCGAGGCGTCCTCAAACCTCGGACGTTATGACGGTATCCGTTACGGCTTTAAGGCCGAGCACTACAACGGTACTCACGATATGATGTGCCGTACCAGAAGCGAGGGCTTTGGCGATGAGGTCAAAAGGAGAATCCTGCTGGGTACCTATGTGCTCTCGGCAGGTTATTATGACGCTTATTATAAAAAGGCTCAGAACCTTCGCGGAACTATCGTAAAGGCGTTTAACGAAGCTTTTGAGCAGTGCGACTTTATTCTTGCCCCGACGGTTCCGATGACAGCTTTCGAGATGGGACGCGCCGTGTCCGATCCCGTAGAGACATACCAGACCGATATCTGTACTGTTCCGGTTAATATCGCCGGGCTTCCGGCGGTATCCGTACCGTGCGGATTCGACAGCGACGGACTTCCGATCGGTATGCAGCTGATCGGCAACAAATTCGAGGAGGCAAAGATTCTCAACGCCGCCAACGCGTATGAGAAAGCCGCTTCACAAAACTTTAAAGAGACAAAGTGGGGTGTAAAGCTGTGAAATATGAATTAGTATCGGGCTTTGAAACCCACGTAGAACTCTCCACAAAAACAAAGATCTTCTGCGGATGTACAACACAGTTCGGCGGCGAGCCGAATACTCACTGCTGTCCCGTATGTATAGGTCTGCCCGGCACCCTGCCAAAGCTTAACCGCCAGGTTGTAAAGTATGCCATTATGGCGGGTCTCGCTACAAACTGCGAGATTGCCGAGGTAGCGAAAATGGACAGAAAAAACTACTGCTATCCGGATTTGCCCAAGGCCTACCAGATTTCCGAGTATGACAAGCCTTTGTGCGAACACGGATATATACAGCTGTCAAACGGCCGAAAAATCCGAATCCTCAGAATCCATATCGAGGAGGACGCCGGCAAGCTCGTTCACGCTCACGGCGACACCTATGTGGATTATAACCGCGGCGGTGTTCCGCTTATCGAGATTGTAACCGAGCCGGACTTCCGTTCGACCGACGAGGCCAGGGAGTATGTGGAAAAGCTACAGCAGATAATGCGCTATATCGGAGTTTCCGACTGTCGTATGCAGGAGGGCTCGATGCGATGCGATGTTAATATCTCGGTTCGACCTCAGGGCAGCGATGAGCTCGGCACACGTACCGAAATCAAAAATATGAACTCCATCAATAATATAGTCAAGGCTATGGAGTACGAGTATGAGCGTCAGGTCGATGTTATCGAGGCAGGCGGAAAGGTTATCCAGGAGACTCTCCGCTATGACGACGCCAGTAACACAACATCCTCTATGCGAGGCAAGGAGGACGCCAATGACTACCGCTACTTCCGCGATCCCGACCTTGTTACCATCCTGACAAGCAGACAAGAGGTTGAGGAAATCAGAAAGTCGCTGCCGGAGCTTCCTGCCGTAAAGCAGGCCCGATATGTTGACGAGTACGAACTTCCCGAAAAGGACGCTTCTCTGCTTACAAAATACCGCAGGGTTTCGGAGTATTTCGACGAGGCGATAAAGGGACTCAAGAATCCTAAGACCGTCTCTAACTTCATCATCGGCTCAATTTTCCGCAGGGTAGAGACCGAAAAGGATAAGGAAAGCTTTGACGTAAAGGTCAGCCCCGCTCACCTTAACGAGCTTGTAAAGATGATTGAGGATAAAAAAATCCAGAACAACCTCGCCAAGAAAACTCTCGAAAAAATGCTCGATACAGGCAAGTCCTGTAAAGAGTTTATTGACGAAAGCGACCTCGGAGGCGTGGATGACTCGGCGCTTGAGCAGATGTGCAAAAACGCTATAGACTCAAATCCGAACGCCGTAGCCGATTATAAGGGCGGCAAGGAAAAGGCGCTTATGTCATTATTGGGCAACGTAATGAAGCAGAGCCGCGGCAAGGCCGACGCTCAGGCTGTAAAGGCGAAGCTCATTGAACTTATCAAGTAAAAATTTTATATACTGAAAGGAAAACACTGCTATGAAAAAATTACTTGTAACACTTTTGGCTGTTGTAATCGCAGCGGCAACATTTGCCGGATGCGGTTCAGCGCAAAAAACACAGGAGACCGGTTCTACAATTCTCCACAAGGGTACAGGAGCTCCGGCCGAGACTACTACCTCAAAGTCGTCCACTGTCAAGAACGGAAAGATTGACTATCTTGTGCTTGTAAACAAGTCACACAAGCTTCCCAATGATTGGGAGAAGAATGTCAAGCTCAAGAAGGCTAAAAACCGCTACGGTGATTCCTTTAAGGTAGAGAAGAAGGCTCTCTCTCATTTCCAAGACTTACAGAAGGAGTTAATGGATAAGGAAGGAATCGACATCGAGCTCGACAGCGTTACACGTACCGTAAAGGAACAGTCCAAGCTTTGGGATGACTGGACAAAGGAAAAGGGTATTGACTACGTTAAGAAGTACGTAGCCGTTCCCGGATTCTCGGAGCACCACACCGGACTCGCTATCGACGTATGCCTCGAAAAGAACGGCAAGAGAATCGACGACAACGACGATATGATTGCCGAGAAAGAGACATTCAAGAAAATCCACAAGTGTCTCGCCAAGCACGGATTCATCCTTCGCTACTTAGAGGGCAGAGACGATATCACAGGCTACAGCTATGAGCCATGGCACTTCCGTTATATCGACAGCCCAAAAATCGCCAAGGAGATTATGGACAAGGATATCACACTTGAGGAGTACCTCGGACAGGTTACACAGAAAGTAGCCGAAGAACCTCAGGATAAATCTGAGTAATTCAGAGAGACCGGCTTTTGTCGGTCTCTTTCGTCATTATGCCTAAATAATCACACGTTTTTTTGGTGAAAATAAAGTTTGAATATGTGGTATAATTAAATAGAATTCTTCACCGGAGGTTAGCGCTATGAAAAAGTTTTTGGTAGTAGTAGATATGCAGAAGGACTTTGTCGACGGAGCTCTGGGCACAAAAGAAGCTATCGCGATTGTGGATAATGTCGTAAAAAAGATAGAGAGCTTTGACGGAGAGATTTTCGTCACTCTTGACACCCATTTTGACAACTATCTCGAAACAAACGAGGGCAAAAACCTTCCCGTAACCCATTGCGTTTTCGGCTCCGACGGCTGGAAGCTGAACGAAAAGGTCGACTCCGCCCTCAAAAGCAAGAGCTTTATGTCAATCGAAAAACCTACCTTCGGTTCCGTTAAGCTTCCGGAGCTGATAAAAAAAGCCGCGGACGGCGAGGATTTTTCGATAGAGCTTATCGGTTTGTGCACCGATATTTGCGTAGTAAGCAACGCTTTGCTGCTAAAAGCGTATTTTCCCGAGGCTCTGATTTGGGTTGACAGCAGGTGCTGCGCGGGAGTAACTCCCGAAAACCACCTGGCCGCCCTTAAAACAATGGCAAGCTGCCAGATTAAGGTAATATGAGTAATGTGAGGTAAACTATGTTTAACGCTGAAAAAATAAAAAATGAATGTGTACAGTGGATTCGCGACTTTTTCGAAAAAAGCGGCAAGGGCTGTAACGCCGTTGTCGGTATTTCGGGAGGAAAGGACAGCTCCGTAGTGGCCGCTCTGTGTGTAGAGGCGCTCGGCAGGGACAGGGTAATCGGAGTTCTTATGCCAAACGGCGAGCAGGCCGATATTGATATGGCCAAGCTTTTGGTGAACACTCTTGGTATAAAGCATTATGTGATAAACATAAAGGACGCTGTGGACGGTTTAGTATCGGCGATTCCGTTTGAGCTCAGCGAACAGAGCAAAACCAACCTCCCTCCGAGAATCAGGATGTCTACGCTTTATGCTGTTTCCCAGAGCCACAACGGCAGGGTTGCCAACACCTGCAACCTCTCCGAGGATTGGGTGGGATACTCGACCCGCTACGGCGACAGCGTCGGAGATTTCAGCCCCTGCTCGTTCCTTACCGTTGACGAAGTTAAACAAATCGGCAGGCTCCTGGGATTGCCGTCTGAGCTTGTGGACAAGGTACCGATAGACGGACTCTGCGGCAGAACCGACGAGGATAACCTGGGATTTACCTACGCCGAGCTCGACCGGTACATACGCACAGGCGAGATAGACAACCTTGAGCATAAGGAGAAAATCGACCGAATGCACAGGATGAACCTCTTTAAGCTGGAGTTTATGCCTTGTTTTAAGCCGGAAATCTAAGTTTTTTAAAAAAATATTCAAAAAAGTGTCACAAAATTGACTCTCGCAGGGTTATAGTATATGGAAGATATTTTTCTGTGTCTTCGGAATACTATAGCCCGCGTTTTTTTGAACGGCACAATCGGGCAGAAAGGTAATCAAAATGGAAACAAAATGTTGGAAAACAATCAAAAAGTCAGTCAGTCTGATTCTGTCGCTGCTGATGATTCTTAGTCTGCTCTCGACAGCTCCTCTTATCGCCGGAGCCACGGCAGTTGAAGAAACATCGGGAGAATTAAACTCATGCCGCTGGTCGTACGACGAAGGCACAAAAACAATAACGATCAGCGGCAAAGGCAAAATGGAACTTAACTTTGAAGAAGAAAATTTATATCAAGGCGAACTCAGTGATTACGAGCCGTTCAGCCCTTACAATGAGTATCGGTATCCGGAAAATTACTGGTCTCAGTTCATCAACGAAATTGAAAATGTTGTCATCGAAGAAGGCATTACCAATGTCGGCTCCGGAGCGTTCTGTAATCATAAAGCGCTAAAGAGCGTCAAGCTTTCCTCCACCGTAGAGGAAATCGAATCATACGCTTTTGCCGGCTGCTCCGACCTCGAAACGATAGAATTACCTGATTCTCTCAGTTTTGTTAACACCGGCGCGTTCGAATACTGTGATAACCTGAAAGAAGTAAAAATCGGCAAAAGCTATAATAATTTGTATTTTAGTAATGACGCTTTCGATTATGACACATCCCTTACCGAATTCACAGTCAGCGAGGAAAATCCCAACCTGTGCGCAATTGACGGCAATCTGTACACTAAGAATATGAAAACACTTTTGTTTTACGCTCCCGGAAAAACCGACAAAAGCTTCACCGTGCCCGACGGAGTAGAGGTTATCGGAAACGGATTTTATATGAACGACAGTCTCGAAACAGTTGTGTTCTCCGACAGTGTACGGTCTGTTCCAAGCAATTGTTTCATCGGATGCGACAATCTTAAATCGCTCAGCTTAGGCGCGGGAATCACCGAAATCCCAAAATCCCTGAACAGCAAAAAAATGCTGGAAGAAATTAACGTTTCCGATAACAGCCCAAAATACTGCTCGGTAGACGGAGTATTGTATACAAAGGATATGAAGACGCTGTTGTGTTTTCCTGTTAATAAACAGGTGACCGGCTATGTTGTTCCCGACGGAGTAACAACAATAGACTCAGGTTTCTGTTACTGTGATAAGCTCGAAAACATAACCCTGCCCAAAAGTCTGACTTCTATTGGCAGCTACGCCTTCAGCGGCTGCGAATCGCTTAAGGCAATAGACCTCCCCGAAGGTTTGGATCATATTGGCTACAAGGCCTTTGACTGCTGTGAATTGATCAAATCAGTAGATTTCCCGAACAGTCTCACAAGCATAGGCTCTTACGCGTTTTACAACTGTAAGGGCATCAGCACGATAAACCTCCCCGGCAGCCTAACATATATCGGCCAAAAAGCCTTTGAAGGAACGGCATATTACGATAATCCCGAAAATTGGGACGAAGGCGTTCTATATAACGGAAAATGCCTCCTTGCCGCAAACAAGGATATCGTCCTCGAAAACGGTGAATATGTTATAAAGGACGGCACAGAGCTTATCGCCGAATATGCTATTCCTACTGATATTATTATGTCCGGTATGCCCTCAATCTCGGGTGTTACGGTGCCGTCGTCAGTAAAATACATCGGCGACAGGGCACTCGGATATTACGACGGTGATCCGTGCTACGGTATCTGTGTTGATGATTCTTTTGTCCTCTACGCGGTCAAGGGTTCGGCAGCAGAGAAATACGCGGAAGAAAACAATATCTCTTTATTTGACATTTCCGATAATAACGAAGACATTTTATTCTCCGGCAGCGATAACGATATTGATTGGAGCCTAGACGCAAACAGCGCAACACTTACAATCAGCGGCAGCGGCGATATGCGCGACTTTGAGCCCGAATTCAATTCCGCTTCTAATCCCGAATCCGGAGAAGAATTCTACGGCGGTGAGTATTCCGGGCCGACTTTCTCCGGTTTATGGTTCCCGTACATAGATAAGATCGAGAATATTATAATCGAATCCGGCGTAACAAGTATAGGTAATTACGCTTTCTACGGAGCAAAAAACCTAAAGACTATCACTATAGCCGATACTGTTAAAAGGATTGGCGACGCGGCCTTTGTCGGATGCAGCGAACTTGAGCGCATTGACGCGTCAAGTGTTACGGAGTTTGGCTGCGATGTGTTCAGCGCCTGCGTCTGTCTTAAAGAAATCAAACTCAGCAAAGACCTGAAGCGCCTGAGCGACTGTATGTTCAGCTCATGCAGTTCTCTCCGTGAAATCGACATCCCCGAAAGCGTCGAATCGATCGGAAGAAATGTATTCTCAGGCTGTAATAATCTTAACGTGATTTATATTCCGGCTAATGTGACTTCAATAGATAACCACGCGTTTTATAATGCTTCAAATATAAAGTATTATATGGCGGACAGCGAGAATAAAAGGTACAGCGCTTTCGAAGGAAATCTTTATGATGATCAAAACAGCGAGCTGATTGCCTACGCGACCGGCAGATCGGTCGAGCGTTTCACACCTCGCGAGGGTACAAAGTCTATCGCCGCCGGCGCGTTTTATAACTGTGATTCGCTGAAATATGTTACGCTCCCCGACGGATTGGAGACGATAAAGGATTCGGCGTTTTCCGGTTGTACAAATCTTGAGGAAACCACTATTCCAAATACAGTAACAGATATTGCCTCCACAGCGTTTATCCGGACAAAAATCTATACAGATACCGAGCGCGAAAACGGCGTTCTCTATTTTGGGAACCACCTCATAGATTACAAGGACGACGGTTCGGGCGAAAAGGAATTGACCGTCAAAAACGGCACCGTATGCATCGCGCGTTCGGCGTTCCGCGACGCAAAGCTCGACAAAATCAATCTTCCGGAGTCCGTAAGGGCAATCGGCAATCTGGCTTTCTATTCCTCCGATATCAAGTCGGCCGAAATCCCCGACAGTGTAGAAATACTCGGCGAAGGCGCGTTTAATGGTTGCGAAAACCTTGAGAATATCAAAATCGGCAGCGGTCTACAGTCTATACCCGCATCCGCGTTTGAGAGCGCCGGCCTTGAGAAAGTTGTAATCCCCGAGAACATAAATTCAATCGGAACAAAGGCGTTCTTTAACTGCAAAAATCTTAAAACAGCGGAAGTTCCCGACAGCGTATCCTCAATAGGCGACTTATCACTCGGATACCAAAAGGTTAACGATGACTACAACGACCCCGCTATTTCCAAAACCGACCTGACAATTTACGGCGCTAAGGACAGCGCGGCACAGGCTTATGCCAATGAGTGTGAATTAAAGTTTGTAGCTCAGGACGAAATCCTCGTCGATCCGACAGAGCCTGCCGAAACAGAAACCTCCGACGCTACAGAAACTACAGAGAGCTTAACTACCGAAACAGTCGAGACCACTAACGCTACATCGGCTGAGACAACCGAGCCTGTCGAGACCGCTACATCGGCTGAGACAACCGAGCCTGTCGAGACCGCGACATCGGCTGAAACAACCGAGCCTGTAGCTACAACGGTTGAGCCTGTCACTACAACAGCGACTGTCAATCCAACCGAATCAACCACCAACGCTGTCGAGACAACAACCGTGAAGCAGTCAGCGCCAAAGACCGTAAAATCCGCCGTAAGAGCAAAGCTCAAAAACCCGATGAAGGTAAAGGCTAAGACAAAGGCAGTAAAGGCTAAAAAGCTCGTAAACAAAGCTCAGAAGCTAAAGGCTATCTCGGTCAAAAAGGCGGTCGGCAAGGTAAGATTCAAAAAGCTCGGCGGCTCAAAGTTCCTGAAGATTTCCAAGAATGGCACCATCACCGTCAAAAAGGGAATCTATAAGAAGAACAAGGTTCTTAGAATCAAGGTAAAAGTAACCGCTAAGGGCAGCGAAGAATATTACCCGGCTAAAAAGACCGTTATAGTTAAGATTAAAATTAAATAATCATATCCTGAGGCTGTCGCGCAAGCGGCAGCCTCTTAAGTTGTCCGAAAACCACGTCATTCTGAGCGGAGCGCAGCGGAGTCGAAGAATCCCCTTACTCTATATAGCGGCTGTATAGTGCGCAAAGCAGCCGACATCTGTCATTGTGGGATCCTTCGACAAGCTCAGGATGACGTTATATGTCTCAGATTACGTCATTCCTATTGTTGACTACCCCGTTTTCATATGATATTATATTTTTGTAATCCCGTTTGAAAGGAATGTTTCTATGAAGCTCGAACCTATCGTCGTTTCCTTGCTCGACACCGACCTGTACAAATTCAATATGGATCAGGTGATTTTTCACAAGCACACCGATTTGTGCGGTCAGTATTTCTTTAAGTGCCGCAACACTGACGTGGTATTTACCGACGAGATGATTGACGAAATCAATGCCCAGGTCGACCACCTCTGTACGCTGAGATTTAACAAAGAGGAGCTGGATTACCTGCGCTCTATTCGCTTTATAAAGGACGACTATGTCGAGTTTCTGCGCCTGTGGAGGCCGATTCGCGACTATGTCACAGTTGATAGGGACAAAGACGGCGGACTGAAAATTGAAGTCGACGGCCCGCTGTTTTCGGCTATGCAGTTCGAGATTTTTCTGCTCGAAATCGTAAACGAAGTTTACTTCCGTATGAGCTTCGATTACGAAAAGCTTCGTAAATCCGCCGAGGATAGGCTCAACAAAAAGATAGACGCGCTAAACAACCGATACACCTTTAAATTCGCAGAATTCGGAGCCCGCAGAAGGCTTTCGCGCGAGTGGCAGGACGTTGTTGTGCGAAGATTGGTCGAAGAAACCGACAAATGCGTCGGTACATCGAACGTCTACCTCGCTATGAAGTACAATATTCTGCCGATCGGCACCTACGCTCACGAGTATGTCCAGATGTATCAGGGTATCGACAAAATCCCTCTCGCTTATACCAACTATTACGCTATGAAGGACTGGTACAATGAGTATGAGGGTGACAACGGCACCGCGCTGACCGATACTATTACTACCGACCTTTTTCTGCTCGACTTTACGCGCTCGATGGTTAACAACTATTCCGGAGTCCGCCACGATTCCGGCGATCCGTACGAGTGGGGAGAGAAGATGATTAAGCACTACGAGAGCTACGGCGTAGATCCAAAAACAAAGCTTCTGCTCTTTTCCGACAGTCTCGATTTTGACCGCGCCCAAAAGCTCTATGATTATTTTAAGGACAGAACAAAGGTTAACTTTGGAATCGGAACATTTTGTTCGAACGATACCGACGAAACGGCGCTTAACATAGTTATAAAACTCCAGTACGTCAACGGCCGCCCCGTCGCCAAGCTGTCCGACGATACGGGCAAGGCTATGTGCCGCGACGAGGAGTACCTCGATTACCTGAAGCGTTCTGTGGATTTCCGCCTGAACAGGGAGAAACTCTGATTTATTGATTTCATATACACCGCGCGTATTTGCTGATACGCGCGGTTTTCTTTGCGTCACAGGTAATTCCAAAGAAAATCAAAAAAGTCCTTGAAACTTATGTTCTAATATGTTATAATACGAACATAAGTTCCAAGGGTGGTGAGACTATGGCAAAAAAACAGTATATAGCTATTGATTTAAAATCATTCTACGCGTCGGTGGAGTGCGTCGCCAGAGGTCTCGACCCTCTCCGAACAAACCTGGTTGTGGCGGATATCAGCCGAACCGAAAAGACAATCTGTCTCGCCGTAACGCCGTCGCTAAAGTCCTACGGGATTTCGGGCAGAGCCAGACTTTTTGAAGTAATAAGCCGCGTAAAGCAGGTGAACAGCGAAAGGTTAAGCGCAATCGGGGAGAGGGAGTTTTCCGGTTCATCCTGTGACGATGTCGAGCTTAGAAATAACAAAAACCTAAAACTCGACTATATCACCGCCAAGCCGAGAATGGCGGAGTATATGCGCGTCAGCACCGAGATTTATAAGATATATATGCGGTATGTTTCGCCCGAGGACGTCTATGTCTATTCCGTGGACGAGGTGTTTATCGACGTCACGCCGTACCTCAGAACATATCGCGTTACCGCGCGCGAGCTTGCGCTGAGGATGGTGCGTGATGTTTTTGAGCAGACAGGTATAACCGCCACGGCCGGAGTGGGAACCAATATGTATCTGTGCAAGGTGGCTATGGATATCGTGGCAAAGCGTATGCCGGCCGACAAGGACGGCGCCAGAATCGCCGAGCTAGACGAAAAAACTTACCGCTACGAGCTGTGGAACCACCGGCCGATTACCGATTTTTGGCGTGTCGGAGGCGGCTACGCAAAAAAGCTCGGCCGTTACGGTATGCATACTATGGGCGATGTAGCGCGCTGCTCGATAGCTAACGAGGAGCTTTTGTACAAGCTTTTCGGAGTAAACGCGGAGCTGCTTATCGACCACGCGTGGGGCTGGGAGCCGTGCTCAATCAAGGACGTAAAGTCCTACAAGCCCCGTTCCAGATCGCTCAGCATAGGCCAGGTTCTCGCGGAACCCTATACCAACGACAAGGCTCGGCTTATTACAAGGGAGATGGCAGAGCTGCTCGCGCTGGATTTGGTAAAAAAGGGCCTTGTGACAAATCAGGTAGTGCTAACCGTCGGCTATGATATAAAAAATGTACAGGATAAGCTGTATACGGGCGAGGTAAAAATCGACAGGTACGGCCGCAAAATCCCAAAGCATTCCCACGGCAGCGAAAACCTCGGACGCTATACCGCGTCGTCAAAGGCGGTTACAGACGCGTTTATAAGCCTTTTCGACAGCATAACAAACCCCGGGCTCTACGTGCGCAGAATTGTTGTCGTAGCCAACAATACAGTTTACGAGGCTGCCGCGTCCTCGTCAGCTGAGCAGCTAGACCTTTTCACAATGAACTCAAAGGAAAAATACGAGGAGAACAGAGAAAAAAACATCCAGCGTACCATTCTAAGGCTCCAGAATCGCTACGGAAAAAACGCTGTGATAAAGGGGATGAACCTGCTCGACGGAGCTACGACCGTTGAGCGCAACGCCCAGATAGGAGGTCACAAAGCGTGATGTACAGCGACATAATCAACCTTCCGCATCATATCTCACCTGACAGAAAGCGTATGACAAACTACGAGCGCGCGGCTCAGTTTGGAGCTTTTAAGGCGCTTACGGGCTACGAGGACGAAATCGACGAGGCGGCAAGGCTCACCGACTCAAGACCGGAGCTGAGCGAGGATGATATAAACCGCCTCAACGACAGCTTTAAAAGACTCAAGGAGTGTATAAAGTCGCGCCCAAGGGTAGAGTTTCGCCAGTTTGTTCCGGATAAATACAAGCCCGGAGGAATGGTAGTAAAGGTCTTCGGCAAACTAAGGAGAATCGACGAGGTCGGCGGATTTTTTATACTTGAGGATAAACGCAAAATTCCGATTCGGGATGTGGTGGATATATCTGCTTCGCAGAACGAGCGATGAGTAGCGAAAAGCGCGCAGAGCGCGATTTCTTGTCATAATATGTGCAAGTCACAAATTATTAATAATAATTTACTGCATTTATCTAATAAAAATATACAATACAATGAAACTGGCGAAAATTATGTTATTTTTGCCAATAAAATATTGCTTTTTTCCCCTTGTGTGGTAATATATATAGATATAAGATAAGGAGGTTAGTAGTAATGAAAGACGTTATAAAAGAGTTAGTCGATATAGACGAAAAAGCGAAGATTTACAACGAAGAAACCCGAAACAAAAAGCTGGAGCTCGAACAGGAAATCCGTGAGGAAACCGAGAGAATCCGCGAAAAATATATAGAAGACGCCAAAAAAGAAGTCGAAAATCAAAAGAAAATGATCGAGGCCGAGGGCGAGGAAAAGTATAACAAGAGCAAAAAGCTCAGAGAAGAACAGGCTCAGGCGCTTAAAAAGAAATTCGACGAAAACGCCGATAAGTGGGTCGAGCAGATTGTCGGGGACGTTTTAGCTTAATTCGGAATTATAATCCGCCCTTATCTTTCGCATCGTAACTTCACAGGAAAGTCAGGGCAGAACGTCAACACGACATAGACACAACCAGCGTGACGAGGAGAAATAAAAATGTCGGATACCAGTTATGCGGTATATACGCGGGCAAAA
Organism: uncultured Ruminococcus sp.; assembly: GCA_902787145.1. Lineage (GTDB taxonomy): Bacteria > Bacillota > Clostridia > Oscillospirales > Acutalibacteraceae > Ruminococcoides. Next base: position 14,569 of record CADAEZ010000017.1, on the reverse strand, counting down.
GCCAAATACGGAAAACGCCTTAAGGAGAAGGATTACAAATCTCTCCTTAACTGCGAGAGCGTTTCCGATGTAATGTCATATTTAAAATCGAATACACATTATATTGACGCTTTCGGAGAGGCGAACGAACGCGGAATGAGGCGCGGACTTTTCGAGAGCTTGCTTAAACAGTACTATATCAACGAGATTGACACATTGTGTCAGTACGAGCTGAGCGTCGGCGAGGATATTTCCCGATATGTCGCTCATAAAACCGAGATCAACGAGATTATAAGAATGCTCACTATGCTTAATTCTCACGAAAAGCGTCAGTACAACTTCACCGTACCAAGGCATATCGCCAAGAAAACCTCGATAGATCTCAACGCGCTGTCCGAGGTGGAGAGCTTCGACCAGTTTCTTGAGGCGGTCAAAAAAACGCCCTACGGCAAAATCCTGGTCAAATATAACACCGGGGATCACAAGCAGATTCCGATAACCGAAATCGAAAGTGAGCTGTATACAAAGCTGTATATCGAGCTCTACACGGCGATTGAGCACACCGGCGCGGACGAGTCAAAGGATCTTAAGGATTTTTTGGACTCGATTATAGACTATCGTAATTTCCTTAATATAATTCGAATGAAGAAATATTATTCCGCCGACAGCACGGAAATCAAAAAACATATCATCCCCTTCGGCAGCCTGAAGTCTTCTGTAATCGACAGTATGTGTAACGCCGAAACACCTCAGCAGGTGTATGATATTATGGCGGAGACAAGAACCGGTAAGCTGGTCGACAAAATCGAGTATGACAACCTCGATGAGCTTGAGATAAAGGTAAAGTACAAAAAAGCAAGACACAATATGTACTATTCGAGCAGCTCGTCCACGGTAATGATTTCGTACATTATCCTGTGCGAGATCGAGCTCCACAACCTGATTTGTCTGGTTGAGGGAGCAAGATACAGCGTTGATAAAAGCATTATTGAACCGCTTTTAGTATATTAAGTATGAGGTTATATAACAAGGAGGTGATTTGAATTGAGTGTTGAAAACATTAAGGCTTTCAGTATCATAGGTCACAAAAAGGCTCTTGACGACGTGTGCGTTGTGCTCGGACGGTCAAAGTCTTTTCAGCCCGACGAGGTGTCGAACTTCTATTCCGATATGGTCGGCTTTAACAGGGCGACAGCTCATAACGCCTTCGGCGAGCCTACCGCGCGTATAGCCGACGCGATGAAAATACTCTCGATTGAGCCCAGGTATATCCATACCAAAAAGAAGTTCAAGCCGAACTTTGATACAATAGACGATTATTCGAAAAAGCTGTTGGACAAGGTTCAGGTATGGGAGGACGAACGCGCCGATTTACAGGAGGAATACAACGAATGTAAACGCGCAAGGGAAGAGACAAGCCACTTCGTTTCGATAGACGCCAACATCGAGGAACTCCTCGAAATGGACTATGTCAAGGCTGTATTCGGCCGTATGCCAAAGGAAAATCTTAAAAAGCTCGGTACCGAGAATTTTAAGATGGACTATATCGAGTTTATCCCCTGTATGGAGGAGGGCTCGTATGTATGGGCGGTGTACTTTGTTCCCGTAACAATGTACGACAAGGCTGACAGGCTTTTCTCGCGATTGTATTTCGAAAAAAGTACATTCGGCGATATGGACGAAGCACCCGAAAAACGCTATAAGCGTCTTAAGGCTGATGTTGAAAAGCTAAAGTCAAAGTTCGATCAAATCAATAAAAAAATCGAGGATTACGCTAAGGAAAAGGAAAAGAAAATCCTGAGCTACTACACAAAGGCTTCGGAATACAATCTTTACCTTACAATCAGAACCCACGCTATGGAAAGAGGCGAGAGCTTCGTCCTTACCGGCTGGGTGTCCGAGAAAAAGGCGGAAAGTATTCGTAAAAGGCTTGAGAAAATCGTGAGCATCGAGGTCAGCGTAAGCAGCGCCAGGGACGAACTCCAGCTCAATCCTCCGGTCAAGCTAAAGAACAATCCGCTCACCCGTCCGTTTCAGTTCTATACCGAGATGTACGGTGTGCCGAAATACAAAGAGATTGACCCGACCGCGTTTATCGCGATTACATATTTTACGCTGTTCGGAATTATGTTCGGTGACGTAGGACACGGACTGTGCGTAATACTCGCGGGAGCGTTTATGTGGTTTAACAGGCGTATGGCAATCGGAAAGATCCTTATGCCGTGCGGATTTTCGGGTATGATATTCGGAGCCTTATACGGAAGTGTGTTCGGTTTTGAAAACGGAATGGACTGGTTCTACAAGGGGATCCTTCATATGGAGGAAAAACCGATAGAAGTAATGTCGTCGACCTTTACGAACACTATCTTGTACGTTGCCGTCGGAATCGGTATGTCGCTACTATGTATCGCGATGTGCCTCAACATATATACGTCAATACGACAAGGCAACGTCGGCAAGGCGATATTCGACACAAGCGGCTTCTGCGGACTTATTTTCTACGGAATGATATGCGCGGGACTTGTGGGGCTTATGATTTTTAACACAAATCTGTTCAGCGTTCCGTATATTGTCATAATCGCAGTCGCGTTTGTGCTGATATTCCTGCGGGAACCGCTGTCGAAGCTCGTAAACGGCGACAATGACTGGAAGCCCGAAAGCTGGGGAGAATTTGTGCTCGAAAACTTATTTGAGTCTCTCGAGGTGCTCCTGAGCTATGTGTCCAACACAATGAGCTTCCTGAGAGTCGCGGCGTTCGTGCTCGTCCACGCGGGTATGATGCAGGTTGTGTTTACACTTGCCGAAACCGCCGGTCCCGTCGGTTACTGGCCGATTTTCGTAATCGGCAACCTGCTCGTATGCGCTCTGGAGGCGCTTCTCGTATCAATCCAGGTATTGAGGCTTGAGTATTACGAGATGTTCAGCCGCTTCTACTCCGGTGAGGGCAGACCTTACGAGCCTGTAAAACTCAGTTTGGTAAAGAATTAAATCAACTTAAAAAAGGAGATATTATTATGTTATTCAATGCTATTTTTATGATTGTGCCTGTTGCGCTTATAGTTTTATCCGTAGTTGTTGCTACAAAGAATTTCCAGAGAAAAGGTAACGCCAAGCGTTCATTACTCTTACAGTTGGTATCATTCGGAGCTGTAGCTTCTCTTTGCCTTGTATTCCCGATTATCGCGGGCGCCGCGGGCGAGGGTGCTCCGGCAATTGACGCTTCGGCAAAGGGTATGCAGTACCTTGGCGCGGGTCTATCGACAGGTATCGCCTGTATCGGCGGCGGTATCGCGGTAGGACACGGCGCTCCGGCGGCTATCGGCGCCGCTGCCGAGGATCCCAAGAACTTCGGTAAGGCTATCATCTTCGTTGCTCTCGGCGAAGGCATCGCGCTCTACGGAATGCTTATCTCTATCCTTATCCTCAACGGCTAATTATGAAATACTATCTTATCAGTGATAACGTAGATACCCAGATGGGTATGAGGCTCGCGGGCATAGAGGGTGTTGTGGTTCACTCCGAGAAGCATATCCGGGAGGAGCTGCTTAAGGCTATGGATAACCCCGAAATCGCGGTTATCCTTATGACCGAAACACTCGTGTCTAAATGTCCCGACCTCGTTTATGACTTAAAGCTTAACCGAAAGCAGCCGCTTATCGTAGAAATTCCCGACCGTCACGGTAACGGACGAACAGCGGACAGTATCACAAAATACGTTCAGGAAGCTATCGGAGTAAAGCTGTAGAGAGGTTAAAATAATGAGTGATTATAAATCGAGCAATTTCTTAAACGCTATAAAAAAGTTTAACGAGGAAGAAAGAGCCAAGGTAGTCTCCGAGATGGAGAACAAAAGAGCCGAAGCGGTAAAAGACGCTGAGGAAAAGGGAAAGGCTGACGCTGAAAAATATATCAAAAAGCACCTTTCCGCCGCAAAATCCGAGATTACCGGCAAGTACGCGGTCAAAACCCTGGAGGCTCAGGGCGAGGTATTCAAGACCCGCGACAAAATGGTTGACGAAGTGTTTGAGCGCTGCGCGCAGAAGCTCAGGGACTTCTCGGCTACATCCGAGTACAAGGATAAGCTCCTTGGCTTTGCGAAAGAGATTGCGGATACTTTTAATAACAACAGCTGTATCGTCTATGTTAAAGAGGATGACCTGAAGTACGAAAACGACATCAAGTCTGTTTTTGCCGGCGAAGCCGAGGTCAGAAGCGACGTAACGATCCGTATCGGCGGAATAAAGGGCTTCTGTGAGGCGATGAACATAGTTGCCGATAATACGCTCGACAGCAAGCTCGAAAGCAAACGGCAGTGGTTCGTAGAGAACATAGACCTAAAACTAATTCACAAATAAATCAGCTGACAAGTGAGATGACACTATGAATAATAATGTGATTTTCGGCATCAACGGCCCTGTAATTACAATAAAAGGGCCTACCGAATTTAAGATGATGGAAATGGTACACGTCGGTGAGGAAAACCTAGTAGGAGAAATCATCGGCATTACCGACGACTATACAACAGTTCAGGTTTACGAGGAGACTACAGGACTGAAGCCCGGCGACCCGATTACCGGCACGGGTAACCCGATGAACGTACTCCTCGGTCCCGGTATACTTGACAATATGTTCGACGGAATCGAGCGTCCGCTGAAGGCTATCGAAAAGCAGTCCGGAGCCTTTATCAACAGAGGCTCAAAGGTTGACAACCTCGACTCCGACAAGCTCTGGGATGTTACGATGAAGGTCAAGCCCGGCGACAAGCTCAGCGCAGGCGAGATTTACGCTACTATTCCGGAAACCAGGATTATCGAGCACAGGCTTATGGTGCCTCCGGCGATTTCCGGAGAAATCACCGAGGTTATGCCCGACGGACAGTACAAGCTTTTCGATACTGTAGCAAGGATAAAAGACGAGTACGGCAATATCCACGACCTGACGCTATGCCAGAAGTGGCCTATCCGTTATTCGCGTCCGATAGAGCAGCGTCTGTCGACAAACGTACCGCTTATCACCGGTCAGCGTACAATGGACACAATGTTCCCGATCGCAAAAGGCGGCACAGCGGCTATCCCGGGTGGATTTGGTACCGGTAAAACAATGAACCAGCACCAGCTCGCTAAGTGGAGCGACGCCGATATCATCGTATATGTAGGCTGCGGAGAGCGCGGTAACGAGATGTCACAGGTTCTTGAGGAATTCTCCGGACTTGTCGACCCTAAGTCGGGTCGTCCGATGACAGACCGTACCGTACTTATCGCCAATACCTCAAATATGCCTGTTGCCGCTCGTGAGGCGTCTATTTACACCGGTATTACTCTCGCCGAGTATTACCGCGATATGGGCTATGACGTGGCTATTATGGCGGACTCAACCTCGCGTTGGGCAGAGGCTCTCAGAGAGATTTCCGGCCGACTGGAGGAGATGCCCGCGGAGGAAGGCTTCCCGGCATATCTGCCGTCGAGACTCGCCGAGTTCTACGAGAGAGCCGGACGTGTCAAGACCCTTTCTCACGACAACGGTTCCGTTACCATTATCGGCGCCGTATCGCCTCAGGGCGCCGACTTCTCCGAGCCTGTTACCCAGAACACAAAGCGTTTTACACGTGTATTCTGGGCGCTTGACAAGGCTCTCGCGTACGCCAGACACTATCCCGCGATTAACTGGATGGATTCCTACAGCGAGTATTTTAACGACCTTGACCCGTGGTTTAACGAACACCTCGGTTCTGATTTCGTAGAGTGCAGAAACAGATTCTCCACTATTCTCCAGGAGGAATCAGCGCTTATGGAAATCGTAAAGCTCATCGGCTCGGATGTACTTCCGGACGACCAGAAGCTGGTTATCGAGACCGCCAAGGTTATCCGCGTAGGCTTCCTGCAGCAGAACGCCTTCCACAAGGAGGACACCTACGTTCCGCTCGAAAAACAGCTGAAGATGATGCAGGTAATCCTGCACTTATATGATAAATCAAAAGAGGTTATCGCCAAGGAAATCCCGATTTCAAAGCTGCTCGCTCTCGGAATTTTCGATAAGCTCACAAAGATAAAGTACGATATTCCTAACGACAAGCTCGAAATGTTCGATGACTATAACAAGGAAATCGACGAGAAAATTGATTCGATTCTGTAAGGAGGAAACGCTATGTTAATAGATTATGTAGGCGTTAAGGAAATTAACGGCTCGCTTATCGTAATAGACGGCGTAAAAGGCGTTTCCAACGAGGAAATCGTTGATATACGCCTTGATAACGGCACAGTCCGCCAGGGCAGAGTCGTTCAGATCGAGGGCGAGAGGATTGTTGTACAGGTATTCGAGGGTACAAGAAACATCAGCCTTGTAAACGCCAAGGTAAGACTTTCGGGACATCCGATGGAGCAGGCCTTGTCGCCTGAGATTATCGGACGTGTACTCGACGGCGCGGGACGTCCTGCCGACGGACTCGGCGAGATTTTTCCGGAGAAAAGCCGCAACATCAACGGTACTCCTATCAACCCCGTATCCCGAGTGTACCCGACCAACTATATAAACACAGGTATTTCGACAATCGACACGCTGATGACGCTTATCCGCGGACAGAAGCTTCCGATTTTCTCCGGCTCCGGTATGAAGCACAACGACCTTGCCGTACAGATTGTACGTCAGGCGAGGATCTCCGGCGCTACCGAGGATAACTTCTGCGTAGTATTCGCCGCTATGGGCGTGCAGAAGGATGTTGCCGAATATTTCAGAAAAAGCTTTGAAGAAAGCGGAGTGTTGTCCCACGTAGTAATGCTCCTCAATCTTTCCAGCGACCCGATTATCGAGCGTACGCTTACTCCGAGATGCGCGCTTACAATCGCCGAGTACCTTGCGTTTGATCTTGATATGCACGTCCTCGTTATTATGACGGATATGACCTCCTATGCCGAGGCGCTGCGAGAGTTCTCATCCTCTAAGGGCGAAATTCCCGGACGTAAGGGATATCCGGGTTATTTATACTCCGATCTTGCTTCGATTTACGAGAGAGCGGGTATGATTAAGGGCCACGAGGGCTCTGTTACACAGATTCCGATTCTTACAATGCCTAATGATGATATTACACACCCGATTCCCGACCTTACCGGATATATTACCGAGGGTCAGATTACTCTCGACCGAGCCTTGCAGGGTCAGGGCTACTATCCGCCCGTAGCTGTACTTCCGTCGCTGTCGCGACTTATGAAAGACGGTATCGGTGAAGGCTTTACACGAGCCGACCATCAGCCTCTCGCGAACCAGCTCTTCGCGTCCTACGCCAAGGTAATCGACGCCCGTTCGCTCGCGTCCGTAATCGGCGAGGAGGAGCTCAGCCCGATTGACAAGAAGTATATGGAATTCGGCAAACTGTTCGAGACACGTTTCGTCAACCAGGGCTTTACCGAGGACAGAGATATCACCGAGAGTCTGGATTTAGGCTGGGAGCTTCTTTCGACACTGCCGAGGTCCGAACTCGACCGTGTTGACGACGAGCTGCTCGATAAATACTACAAAGGCTAAATCCCGTTTAACGGAGGGAAAATATGGCTGTTCAGGCTGTGCCCACCAAGGGCAATTTAATGAATACAAAAAAATCACTGGCTCTCGCGAAAATGGGATACGAGCTTATGGATAAAAAGCGAAACATCCTGATACGAGAGATGATGATGCTCATAGACAAGGCTAACGAGATTCAGGGCAAAATCGACGATACCTACGCCGAGGCGTATTTTGCGCTGCAGACGGCCAACATCGTCCACGGCTACTGCTCGGAAATCAGCAGGACTATTCCTGTCGAAAACTCGCTTACGCTTGATTATCGTTCGGTTATGGGTGTTGAGATTCCGATTGTAAAAATGGACGTTCCCGACAGGAGCAAGCTCCATTTCGGACTGAATTCAACCACCACCGCGCTTGACGACGCATTCGCGAAGTTTACCGAGGTAAAGATTCTGACGGCCGACCTTGCGGAGATAGAAAACAGCGTATACCGCCTTGCCGATTCGATAAAGAAAACCCAAAAACGCGCCAACGCGCTAAAGAATATTATGATTCCTAAATTCGAGGAGACGGTAAAATTTATAACCGACGCTCTCGACGAAAAGGACAGAGAAGAATTCTCCCGAATGAAGGTTATAAAAAAACAGAAAAAAGACGCTTAGTCACAAACGCCGCGGGCACTTTCAAAAAAAGAAAGTGCCCGCGCTTTTGCGCGAACACTCTCTGATTAGCTGAAAATTTTACTTTAAGCCTTTTTCATAAGACTCAATCATCTTTTTAGACGTGTGTCCTGTACGGCTAACATTCTTTAGCAGCGTTTTTATGACCTTGTCGCCCGCGTTGAGCTCGATTTCAAGCCGAATTCCGTTTTCTTCGGGGTAGACAAGGATTCGTTTTATGAATCTGTCTACAAAGCTACGGTCAATTTCATCGTCGTTAAGGCTCTCGGCAGCGAGGTTTAAGATTGAACGGATTTCAGCGAGTTCCTTATTGATGTCTTTTCTGCCCGTGAGCTGATTTGATATCTCGTCAATTTCGTTTTGAAACCTGCTGATTTCGTTGTCACATTCCGCCGACATCCGCACAAACTCACTGTCGGGGAATTTACCCTCGATGTTGAGTTGGAGGAGTTTCTGCTTTTTCTTCTGCTCATTAGCTATGCTTTTGTTGAGAGTCTCTATTCTGTTTGCGACCTCATTTGAGCTTAACAATTCTTTGGAAAGCTTCAGTATCAAATCCGACAATTCTTTTATATTACGTTGGCTTGATTTGAATACATCCTCGAGTATCGGAATAATCTCGTGTTCGTAAATCGTCAGGGAAGGGCAGCTGTCCTTTCCGTTTTTGATTTTGCCTGAACATCTCCATGCCGAATTTGCCGTCCCTTTTTTGCTTACAGTATCTTTTCTGTAGTACGGCTTGCCGCAGTGAGCGCATATGAGCTTACCCGTAAGCAGATTGTTGTGGTTGGTCTTATTCTGCTTTTGAATTACATCCAGACTTCGTAGCTTCAAGACCTCGTTCGCGCGTTGCCACAACTCCTCAGACACGATAGCGGGCACCACTTTGCCGCTCTCGTCTTTATAAATTACCCACTCGTCCTCAGGCAGAAATTTCTGTTTTTTAGTGAACATATCGACCACCTTGACCTTGTTGCCGACGTAGTAGCCCATATATTTCGGGTTCTTGATTATGTTGCTCATAGTCGAGTGTGCGAGGACGTTTCCGCGGGTGTTTCGGACACCTTTGTTGTAGAAGTAGGTTTCCAGATTCTTCATACTGTATTTGCCTGTCGCGTACAGCTCGAACAGCTCCCTGACAATCGGCGCCTGTTCCTCGTCAATATACAGCCGCTTATCAGCCTTACGGTAGCCGAAGATGTTGCTGTTGCCGAGCACAACGCCGTTTTTGATTGCCTGCTGATGTCCCCACTTAACACGCGAGGAAATCTTTCTGCTTTCATCCTGTGCCATCGAAGCCATAATTGTCAGACGAAACTCTGAGTCCTCGTCGAGCGTATTAATGTTATCGTTCTGAAAGTATACCGCTACGCCGTTAGCTAAAAGCTGGCGCGTGTATTGTATGCTGTCAAGAGTATTACGGGCGAATCGCGACACTTCCTTTGTGACAATCATATCAAACTTGCCGTCGAGCGCGTCTTCAATCATCTCGTTGAATTTCTCACGCTTTTTGGTCGTAACGCCTGAGATACCTTCGTCGATGTAGCCGCCCGAAAATTCCCAGTTTGGCATATCTCCGATGTATTCGGTAAAGTATTTCTTTTGATTTTCCAGTGAGTTGAGCTGTTCGAGAAAGTCCGTGCTGACGCGTGCGTAGAACGCGACTCGCAGCGGCAAGTCCTTGAAGCTGATTCCGTCTTTTTTTATTTGATTTCGTATTGATAATATATCCATAGTTTCACTCCTTTCACAAGGACAATATCACATAATCACGGATATATCCAGATATATTTTATCACGGGAACAACCTCTTTTTCATTAGGAGGTTGTTCCCATTTCTGTCAGATTTTCCCTTTGTATTTTCGGCTGAGTTCCCTGTCAATCATCCGCATAAGCTTTCTGTACTCGTCATCACTTAAGACGGTATTGTGCAGAGCGTTTGCGAAATGTTCCAGCCAAAGCCTGTCGCCGATAGGATTACCGATAATATCCTCCGTAGCTTTCGCTCCTTTCGGATTGGTTTCGGTATTAGTTTTGGCAAAATCTGTTTGATTTATTACTCTGTTTTCCGATGCCATAAGGCATCACGGAATTATTCTTTTTTCGTCATCACCTCACCTTATTTTATAATATTATTTTTATTAATACGTCTTTTCATAATTATAATTCCTTTCTTAGTACATTGATAATCCCATCTGCTGCTCGTAATCCTCCTGCGTACAGTAATAAACAAATGCCTCATTAGTGATTCTTCTGCCGAGGAGTTTTTCGAGCTCTCGCTTTTTGTATGGGTTGATTTCGTTGATGTAGTCGGGTGTAAAATAATGGTGGAAATCGCTCGGGATTGATGAGAGCAGGTCGCCGATTTGCAATATCAAATCATTTGAGTACGTCATCTTTAAGCTGTCATTATGAATCGGTGTTGCGTAGTCTTGATACATATCCGCGATTCCGCTTTCGCATCCGCCGAGTGCGTAATAGATTTCAAGATTCTTCTTTAAGAATTTCTCATCAAAGAGCTTAGTATCGCGGCACTTATGACCGTCGGGAGTTGTGAAGGTAATGTACTTATGGTTATCATCCCAGCGAACTTTGTAGCCGTAATCCTCCATACAACCGATAAAACCTTCTTTTGTATCCGACTCACACAGCGCGTAGTAGGCGTAACGTCTGAGCTCGTCCTTCCACTTTAAGTGGCGGGGATTCCTTGTTTTTACCTCCGTAACACTCAGCCCCTCAGCCTGACAGAGCTTGTTGGAATACTCTTTAAAGCGGAGCATTTCGTCGCGGCTTTGGTGAAACTTCTTTCCGTTTTTGAAGCTGACTGAGTTCAGAATCAAGTGGTTGTGCAGACAATTTGTGTTTGTGTGGGTAGCGACTAACACCTGATAATCGGGGAAATATTCAGCTAATTTCATCCCGATTTCATGAGCCTTCTTGGGAGAAAGTCTGTCATCGGGAGCGAAGGACTGGATGATATGATAGTACATTCTGCCGTCTTCTTTACCGAATTGTTTTTTTACAAACTTGAACTCATCGAGCGCGGATTCCAGAGAACAGTTCACGCCGTCAATCAATTTTCTGTTTGTCGCTTCGCTCCGTGTGACGTAATTAAAGATATTATTCATCGGGCTTCCCGCGTTAACGAATTTAACGATTGCCATATATCACCCAGCCTTACTTGTGTTCTTCGCAGATCGATTTCGTAGGCTTGTCCTGCATTAACTGCCCGCGTGAGTTGATTAATGTTGTTACCGATCCGCCGAAGTTCCACGGCGATTTCGTCTAAACCTTTGACAGAAATTATCTTCTTTCTTAGAGCACAGTCACGCATATAATTGCTGACCGTGCGGTAGCTTTCGAGGGCTTTTCGTTCGATTATTTCCTTTTCCTCTGCTGAAACGCGAGTTGATAAAATCAGATTTTTACTCAAGATTATCACTTCCTTTCTGAAAAATATAGGGGTATGGGCTTAGCCCGACTGCCGAAGTCTCGGCCGCCGAAGAAGGCGGTCGTAAGACAAAGGCGAAACTCGCAATATGCGAAGATTATCAAAACCTAATCCGATCTGGAGCTTAAAAACCTTATCAAAAAAGCCGGGCACACTCCTCAAAGGTACGCTATACATACCCTTGAAGAGAGTGCCCGGCCATTCGGTAGCAGAATAATTATCGCATAAGCGATAGCTCCATTGCACGGTGCCCCGATCCGAACATTTCTGTTCGTCCGGTCAATTTAGTTTTGATGATATCATTGTAGCACGTTTGTTCTGTGCTGTCAATAGTTTTTAGAAAATTTGTTCGTATTATTTAAAATTCCTTTTTCATTGTCTACAGCATAGTAGATTTTAATACGCTTATTTCAAAAGATTAAGGCCGCAAAAATTCACAGTCTTAATCCGAATATATCTGCGCAATCATGAGGATGTATTATCCGTAGACTATGTATAAATACTTTTTGCTCATTATTACATTGAATGAAATATCACTCGGCTCATGTTTTTCGAAATAATCAAGCAAATCCTCAATCGCTTCTTTACCCGCCGAGATTAATTCTTTGTTATTTGTGTAGTGTTTTAAAGTTAACGGCGGCAGCCAGCTTGAATTATTAACTTTCAGATTCGGCTTATAATTCATCCCCTTATTCTTACCATATGCAGTTAGTTTTTTCTCAATCAACCTACGGTTATTCTTTTTCCTTGGGCACTTAACTGTTTGAACATTTTTCGTTGTCTTGATTGTTGTTTTCGCTTCAACGCTGTTGATCGCGGCAGAAGAATTTAACGCAATCAGCGCGAGCATAATAATCGCAAATCTTTTCATCGTGATTCGCCTCCTTCAACAAGGAAGACTATCACAGTTTATACCCGAAGTCCAGATCAAAACGAAAAGAATAAAACATTTTCAAAAAACTTGCAATTTCATTTTTTGTAAGCTATTATACAACCGCTTTGCATAGCTCTTTGCTGTCACACAAAACGTAACTTAAGTTGCGACACAATCAAAAGCGCAAGCGCGGTTCCGTTAATTCGGAGCCGTGCTTGTGCTTAATTTTGCCTACACTTCGCGACAAATTGCTTGTATATCATTAAACTAAACCGCGTATTATATGTAATAGCTTATTCTTTAAACTGCGTATTATTTGAAATTTTAATAATAATTATATTGCGTATTATTAAAAAATGTGCTATGATAGCGATGAGAGGAGTTGTTCCTATGATTTTTCTCATTAAATTTTATGATAAACTATTGCAGTGGAAAGAGAACTCCGCTGATGAAAAGGCGCTGATGATTGAGGGTGCCCGCCGAATCGGTAAATCTACAATTGTGGAGGAATTCGGCAAGAATGAATATAAGAGCTATCTACTGATTGACTTTAACGACGTTAGTCAGGTAGTTAAGGACGCGTTTGAGAAGTATCTTAACGACCTCGATACATTCTATATGATTCTGTCCACCGAGTATAATAAGACGCTCTATCCACATGAATCATTGATTATTTTTGATGAGGTGCAGCAATATCCGAAAGCGCGTCAGTCTGTCAAGAAATTGATTAAGGACGGTCGTTATCATTATATCGAGACAGGCTCCCTTATCTCTATAAAAGAAAACGTCAGAGATATCACTATTCCTTCCGAAGAACGTAAGCTGAGAATGTTTCCGCTGGACTTTGTGGAGTTTTGTTGGGTGCTGAAAGAAGAGAAGATGCTCGACTACATTGAGACATGTTATGAACGAAAAAAGCCGCTTGAAGATGATTTGCATCACAAAGCGATGATGATTTTCAAGCAGTATATTCTTGTCGGCGGTATGCCGAAAGCGGTTGCGAAATATCTGGAGAACGGACGCAGCTTTGCCGCGGCAGACGAAGAGAAGCGCGACATACTTACACTGTATCGAAACGATATTAGCAAAGCCGACGTCAAATATCGCTCGCGTATCGCTTCTATATATGACCAGATTCCCGCGTTTCTTTCTCAGCATGAAAAACGCGTTAAGCTGTCAAACATTGAGAGCAATTCCACTTTCCCGATGTATCAGGATACATTTTTCTGGTTGGGCGATTCGATGATTGCCAACGAATGCTTCAATTGTAATGATCCTAATGTAGGACTGTCGCTGAACGAGGACAGAACTTACGTGAAGTGCTATATGGGCGATACGGGACTACTTGTCAGCCACGCGTTTTCCGAGCCTGAGATTGCCGACGGCGAGTTGTATAAAACAATCCTTCACGATAATCTGTCCATTAACGAGGGTATGATTTTCGAGAACGCCATCGCACAACAACTGGTTAGCAACGGTTATCCGCTGTTCTTCTACACTCGCTATAATAACGAGAAACATCGTAACGACATCGAGATCGACTTCCTGCTCTCCAACGGCAGCAAACTCAAACCGAAGATTTATCCGATCGAAGTGAAATCCGGCAAGCGCTACACCACGAAATCGCTTGATAGGTTTATCGAGACCTTTCACAACCGAATCGGTGAAGCGTATATCATCCACACAAAGAACCTTGCACAAAAAAATGATGTTATTTGCATACCGGCATATATGACATTTTGTTTATAGGTTAACGCTTAGTGATGAGTTTTGTGATATTAACAAAGTCCTTTTTATAGGACAAATGATACGAGATAATACTATTAGACTATTATTGAAAGTGGGTATATTTCATTGTATTTATCAGCGCAAGAATTAGCAAATCGTTGGAACGTTTCAAATACATGGATTAGTATTTTATGTAGGCAGGGACGTATTGAAGGAGCAATAAAAAAAGGGAAAAAATGGGTTATTCCTGAGAATGCATCAAAGCCAATTGATAAACGTTCTATAAAAAAGAAAAAGAGTCAAGCCAAGTTTCGCTTTGTTGATTTGTTTGCTGGAATCGGTGGCTTTCATCAAGCTATG
>CADAEZ010000016.1 GCA_902787145.1 uncultured Ruminococcus sp. | reverse complement strand
CGAGCCGACCTGTGATTTTCTTTCGGCGGATATTGCACTGTCCTGCGCCTCCTGCTTTTGCTGTAAAAGACGCGACTTGAGCACCTTCATCGCCTTATCCTTGTTCTTGTACTGACTGCGCTCGTCCTGACACTCAACTACCATACCCGTCGGCAGATGGGTGATACGGATCGCGGACGAGGTTTTGTTGATATGCTGACCGCCAGCTCCGGAAGAACGGAAGGTGTCTATCTTCAAGTCCTTTGGGTTGATCTCCATTTCGACCTCGTCGGCCTCCGGGAGGACTGCGACTGTTGTGGTTGAGGTGTGGATACGCCCCTGGCTCTCGGTTTCCGGAACACGCTGGACGCGGTGGACTCCGCTCTCGTACTTAAAGCGGCTGTACGCGCCGTCGCCGTTGACCATAAACGAAATTTCCTTAAAGCCGCCGAGTTCGGTTTCGTTGGCGTTTATCACCTCAGTCTTAAAGCCCTTGCGCTCGGCGTACATTGTATACATACGGTACAAAACTCCCGAAAACAGCGCGCTTTCCTCGCCGCCGGCACCGCCGCGGATTTCGATAATAACATTGCGCTCGTCGTTGGGATCTTTTGGGAGCAGGAGAATCTTGAGTTCGTCGGAGAGGGTCTCCACGTTCTTCTTAGCCTCGTCAAGCTCAAGCTGCGCGAGCTCCTTAAGCTCATTATCCGCCGAAGAATCCGACAAAAGCTCAAGGCTGTCCTCAATAGTCTGTTTAGCGTCCTTATACTCACGGTATTTTTCTACCACAGGCTCCAGCTCTCGGATTTCCTTCATAATCTTCTGATATTCGTCCACATTGGCGGCGATATCGGGTTCGTATATTTTTTTGTTAAGCTCGCTATAGCGTTTGTCAAAAATCTCGATTCTCTCAAACATCAGTGAGCACCTTCTTTATATTTTTTTCTACTTTTTTTCGGGGAAGCATAACCTCGTGTGAACAGCCCTCGCATTTTATCTTAAAGTCCATTCCCACTCTCATCAGCACAAACACCTTTGAGCCGCAGGGATGAGGCTTTTTCATCTCGATTCTGTCGCCGACTTTAAGGTCCATAACGCCCTCCGAACATACAATAGTATAACATTATAATTATAATATATTTGCCAATAATTGTCAAAAATTTTTATTTTTCCACATAAAGCATACTGTACCGAAGGTCTGCCGCGAAAAGACAGGTCAAATATAAAATATCAATCCCTCAGTAAACGTTAACCCCGAATCAATCCACAACATACTCCCTCAGCCTACGGTACATACTCTCGTCGATAACAGCCTCAATCACAATGCCCTCGGCGGTGTAGTTTTCGCTTATCAGCGTAGCTTTTTCACGGATTTCGCTGCCTGTACCTGCCATCGAGAACGGCAGAAGAAGCTTTACCCTCTTCACTCTTACGGGCAGGTTGTTGTCAATCGCTTCGAGGAGTTTGTCTATTCCCCGGCCCTCTTTAGCGCTGATATGAACTGTCTTTTCGCTGTCGGGCGCGATATCAATCGGATCAAGCTTGTCGCATTTGTTGAGCACGTTTATAATCGGTGTATCGCCGCAGCCGAGCTCACACAGCAGGTCAGCGGTAACCTGCATATGTACATCCGCCTCATCGGAGCCGGCGTCGCAAACGTTAAGGATAATATCCGAAAACGCGGCTTCCTCCAAGGTAGACTTGAACGCCTCAACGAGTCCGTGAGGCAAGCGCCGTACCAGCCCAACCGTGTCAATAAGCATAACCGTAACTCCGCTGGGCAGCTTCAAGGCTCGCGAGGTTGGGTCGAGAGTCGCGAAAAGCTTATCCTGAGCTAGAACTCCCGCGTCTGTAAGGTAGTTCATCAGCGTACTTTTTCCGGCGTTGGTATAGCCGACTATAGCCACAGTTATTACACCGTCTTTCTCACGCCTATCGCGAAGGCGTGAGCGGTGGTTTTCGACATCTTTCAGCTGTTCCTTCAAGGTCTCCATACGGCGGTGTATATGTCGTCTGTCGGTCTCCAGCTTAGTCTCGCCGGGACCTCTTGTACCGATTCCGCCGCCGAGTCTCGACAACTCAACGCCCTTACCGGTCAGTCTGGGCAAAAGATATTTTAACTGCGCCAGCTCAACCTGCAGCTTACCTTCGCGCGAACGAGCCCTGAGGGCAAATATGTCCAGTATCAGAGTTGTACGGTCAATTACGCGCACGTCAGTTTCACGCTCCAGGGTTTTGATCTGGGTCGGAGTAAGCTCGCTGTCGCAGACAATCAGGTCAATCTCCTGAACCTCGCACATCTCCTTGATCTCCATCAGCTTGCCCGAACCGACAAAGGTTGCCGGTTCCACCCTGTCAAGCTTTTGCAGTACGGTCAACACAGGCTCGGCGCCGGCGCTTTCGGCGAGTTCACACAGCTCGTCGAGGCTCGATTCGGCGTCGAATTTTCCGGTATCCACGCTCACAAGAAGCGCTCTTGTAACTTTTTCCTGAGTATCTATCATTATTTCCTCCGATTAATTGACTTTATCCTATAACGTAGTATAATATAATTGAGAAGTTTTGTAAATAATCCGATTGTTATTTGGAGTAAGTTTATGAAAGAAAAATATGATGTCGTCATCATAGGCGCCGGAGTCGCCGGACTATACGCGGCTATGCAGTTTGACGATGATGTAGATGTACTTGTTGTATCAAAAAAAGAGCTTGAGCTTTCGAACTCGTCTTTGGCGCAGGGCGGAGTTGCCGCCGTGCTGGACAAAGACCACGATAACTTTAAGCTTCATATTGCCGACACGCTTATCGCCGGAAAGTTTAAGAATAACCTTTCCGCGGTCGAAAAGCTCGTGAGCGAAGGTCCCGGAGACGTTATGAGGCTAAAGTCGCTCGGAGTTGACTTTGATACCGAAGAAACCGGCGAGCTGTCCAAGACGCTTGAGGCAGGCCACTCACGCCACAGGATTGTTCACCACAAGGACTCTACCGGCAAGGCTATTGTTGACAAGCTTATCGAGAACGTAAAGACAAAGAAAAACGTCGAGATGGTCGATTTTTCGCTTGTATACGAAATCAACAAAGTCGAGGGCGGATTCTGGCTGGGCATACTAAAAGATGACAGGCTGTATCAGGTAGGCGCCGGGTTCGTGCTTATCGCTACGGGCGGAATCGGACGTATCTATAAATACACCACCAACTCGGCTATCGCCACAGGCGACGGAATCGCGCTGGCGCATATGCTTGGCGCCGAAATCAGGCATTTGTCCAGAATCCAGTTCCACCCCACCGCGTTCGCCGCGGAGAACGCCAGAGAACGCTTTCTCATATCCGAGGCGGTACGGGGCGAGGGCGCGGTATACCTCAACTGCAAAGGTGAAAGGTTCGCCTTTAAATACGACGAAAGAGGCGAGCTCGCGCCGAGGGATGTGGTATCCAACGCCGTTATCAGGGAGTCGATCGCCACAAACAGCGAGAAGTTCTACCTCGACATCACCCACAAGGATCCGGATTTTATAAAAAATCGTTTCCCGATGATATACAGCCGCTGCCTTGAAGAAGGCGTCGATATGACCAAGGATAAGATTCCTGTGTTTCCGTGTCAGCACTACCTTATGGGCGGTATCAATGTCGACATAAACGCTCAGACCAATATCGAGGGCCTGTACGCTGCCGGAGAATGCACCCATACCGGCGTACACGGCGCTAACAGGCTGGCGAGCAACTCGCTTTTGGAGGCGCTTGTATACTCGCGCACAGCGGCTCAGCATATGCTGTTTAAGCTTAAACGCGACGGAAGAAAAGAACTCGCTTCTCCCCCGACACCCGATACCGCGGACGGCGAAAAGCTGCCATCAGGCATCCGAACCCAGATCAGGGAGATTATGCAGGACACCTACTTTGTACTGCCAAAGCCCGAAAAATTCAACGACAGCTTTGAAAAGGTCGACGCCGTCGTAAACAAACTTGTAACAGGCAACTACGCCATCACACCCGACTATATCGAGGCGAGGTCAATCGCGATAGTCGCGGGAATCATTCTTGACGAACTCAGGGAGGGAATTAACCTATGATGTTAAATAAATTTTATGTGGACAACCTTATCAAAAACGCTCTTTTGGAGGACATCAACTACGTCGACGCGGCGACCGACTATCTTATTGAGGAGAATCAGCAGGGCTCGGCACAGTTTATCGCCAAGGCCGACGGAGTACTGTGCGGACTTGATATAGCGCTTAGAGTTTTTGAACTGATTCAGCCTGACTTTAAAGCCGAGGTGTTTAAGAAAGACGGCGATGAGCTTAAAAAAGGCGATATTATTGCCAAAATCAGCGGTTGCACAAAAACTCTTTTAAAAGGAGAGCGAACCGCCCTCAACCTGATTCAGCACATGAGCGGAGTAGCTACCGCAACGAATAAAGCGGTAAAAATAGTCGAAGGCACAAACGCTTCCATTGCCGATACAAGAAAGACCCTGCCGGGACTTCGCCCGATAGAAAAATACGCCGTTACAGTCGGCGGAGGAAAGAACCACCGATACAACCTCTCGGACTGCGCTATGCTCAAGGATAACCACGTTGACGCCGGCGGCGGTATCACCAACGCGGTCAATAAACTCAGACAAAAGCTCGGTCACACCGTAAAAATCGAACTGGAGGTAAGAAACCTCGACGAGCTGAGAGAGGCGCTGTCGGTAGACGTAGACATAATTATGCTCGACAATATGAGCTGTGAAGATATGAAAAAGGCAGTCGAAATCACAAACGGAAAATC
Source organism: uncultured Ruminococcus sp. (assembly GCA_902787145.1). GTDB lineage: Bacteria > Bacillota > Clostridia > Oscillospirales > Acutalibacteraceae > Ruminococcoides. Next base: position 22,470 of record CADAEZ010000016.1, on the reverse strand, counting down.
CAAGCTGGAGGCTTCGGGCGGTATTACAGACTCCACCCTGCGCGCTGTTGCCGAAACAGGAGTTGACATCATCTCTATGGGGGCGATCACGCATTCGGTTACAGCCTTCGACATCTCGCTCAAAATTATAAAGTAGTTGACAGATAAAGTTAAAAGTTGTAGAATATAATAAATCAAACACAGGGGTGCCGACTTTGGCTGAGATTATACCCTTAACCTGATTCGGATAATGCCGACGTAGGGAGCTTGTTTTTGACTGAATCCAAAGCCGTTGCGTTTATCCGCGACGGCTTTAATATTTTTAAAGGAGTAATTAAAATGAACGCCAGTGTTGCAATCCAGTCTCTTCCCGAGGCTAAGAATGACGACGAACTTATCCGCATTGTAGACGAGGTTATCGACTACATAAAAAGCACAGGGCTGAACTATTATGTAGGCCCGTTTGAGACCGCAATCGAGGGTGATTACGACGAGCTTATGGACATTGTTAAGGAATGTCAGCATATCGCGATAAAAGCCGGAGCTCCGTCCGTAACCGCGTATATCAAGGTTACATTTAAACCGGAGGGAGATGTTCTCACGATTGAAAAAAAAGTTACTAAACACCACAGATAAGCTTTTGCCGGCTTTGGCGATACTGATACTGCTGGCTGTCTGGGAGATTGTCAGCGATACAGGGATCGTGCCGAAGTATATGCTCCCCTCGCCCGTTGAAGTAGCTCAGGCGTTTGTGACGGATTTTCCGCTGCTGCTCGAAAATTCACGAACCACCCTCATCGAAACCTTCGTCGGACTTTTCGCGGGAATCGGCGTAGGCTTTTTGTTCGCGGTTATTATGGATATGTTCAAGCCGATTCGCAAGGCGCTGTATCCGCTGATCGTAATTACCCAGACAATTCCGCCGGTAGCCCTGGCGCCGCTTTTGGTGCTGTGGTTTGGATACGAGATGACTCCCAAGGTTATACTGATTGTGCTTATCGTATTTTTTCCCGTCGCGGTCAGCCTGCTGGACGGATATGAATCAGCCGACAAGGACACCATCAGCCTTATGCGCTCTATGGGAGCGACAAAAGTACAGATTTTTCGGTATGTTAAATTTCCGGGAGCGCTGGAACAGTTTTTCGCAAGCCTGAAGATTGCGGTATCCTACGCCGTAGTGGGAGCGGTAATATCGGAATGGCTCGGCGGTTTCCAAGGACTCGGAGTTTATATGACCAGAGTAAAAAAAAGCTACGCTTTTGACAAAATGTTCGCGGTAATATTCCTGATATCGGCGCTGAGCCTGCTGCTTATGTTCGGCGTAAACCTGCTGAAAAAGAAATGTATGCCGTGGGATAAACGAAACTAAAAGGAGAGATTACAATGAAAAAATTTATAGCTTTAGCGCTTGCGGCGCTTATGACAACGGCGGTTTTCGCGTCATGCTCAAACAACGGCAATACAACCGCAAAGAAAGAAAAAATCACCTTTGTACTTGACTGGACGCCTAACACCAACCACACCGGACTCTATGTCGCGGAGGAAAAAGGATATTTTGACGAAGCGGGACTCGAGGTCGATATCGTTCAGCCGCCCGAGGACGGAGCCGAAGCGCTCGTAGGTTCAGGCAAGGCGCAGTTCTGCATTACCTTCCAGGACTCTATGATTCCGGCAATCACCGGCAAAAACGCTATGCCGATCGAGGCTGTCGCGGCGGTTTTACAGCACAACACCTCCGGAATCATATCTCGCAAGGGCGAGGGTATGGACAGACCGAAGGGACTTGAGGGCAAAAAATATGCCACCTGGGATCTGCCTATAGAAAAAGCTACGCTTAAGCAGGTTGTTGAGGACGACAAGGGCGACTTCGGCAAGGTTGAGCTTATCCCCAGCACCGTAACCGACGAGGTATCCGCTCTTAAAAGCAAGAGCGTAGACGCTATCTGGATTTTCTACGGATGGGCCGGAATCGCCGCCGAACAGGCCAAGCTCGATACGGACTACTTCGCGTTCAAGGACATCAACCCCGTATTCGACTATTACACACCGGTTATCGCGGGTAATTCCGACTGGATGAAGGAGAATCCCGATACCGCAAAAAACTTCCTCTCGGCAGTAAAGAAGGGATATGAGTTCGCTGTCGAAAAACCTGACGAGGCTGCGGATATACTCTGCAAGGCGGCTCCGGAGCTCGACAAAAAACTCGTTAAAGCAAGCCAGAAGTTTATGTCAAAGGAGTACAAGGCTGAGGTTGAGCAGTGGGGCTATATCGACCCGACGCGCTGGAACGCCTTCTACAACTGGATTAACGAAAACAAGCTTTGCGAGGACAAACTCTCAGAGAACCTCGGATTTACAAACGACTATCTCGAAAAATGAGCAAACTTGAAATAAAAAACGTCAGCTTCTCCTATGATGGAAAAACCGACATTATAAAGGATATTAACCTCAGCGTTGAAAAGGGCGAGTTAATCAGTATTCTGGGCAAAAGCGGATGCGGAAAGACCACCCTGTTCAACGTTATCTCCGGACTAAAGAGGCCAAAGACAGGCTCAGTCATAATCGACGGAGAGGATGTCACCGGCAAACCCGGACATATAAGCTATATGCTGCAAAAAGACCTTCTCCTGCCCTACCGCACGATCGAGGACAATGTAGCTCTGCCGCTGATACTTTCGGGTACAAAAAAGAAAGCCGCCAGACAGGCGGTTCAGGACGGAATACGCAGGTTCGGGCTGGACGGAACCCAAAAGAAATATCCCGGCGAGCTGTCGGGAGGAATGCGCCAGAGGGCGGCGCTGCTGAGAACCTATAACTTCTCCGGCGAGATCGCCCTGCTGGATGAGCCGTTCAGCGCGCTGGATACTCTCACAAAGGGAGAGATGCACTCCTGGTTCCTCGACGTTATGAGCGAGATAAAGCTCAGCGCTCTGTTTATAACCCACGATATCGACGAGGCCATATTTTTGTCGGACAAAATATGTCTGCTGACAGGCAAACCGTCCTCTATAACCGACATTATCGAAATCAAGAGACCGGAATCACACAAAAAGGACTTTTCGCTTACTCCTGAGTTTCTCGAATACAAAAAAACTATTACGGAAAAACTGTTTGTTGAAAACACCGCCGATATGTGCTAGAATAGTATCATCCTACAATAAAGAAGGTCGGATTTATGATAAAAAAACTACTGACGGCTGTTTTAGCATGCGTTATTATCGCTGCTCTCGCGTCCTGCGGATGCGCTAATAACACTGCCGAAACCCAGCCTACATCCAAGCCAATCGACAAGAATATGCAAATCGGCGAGTTCGCCGCCTATGTTACACAGCCTGAATGGATCAACAACAAAACAGGCGACACGATTAACTTTAAGGATGACGGCAGCTTTGAAGGCAAAATCAACGGCAAGAACTACTCCGGAACATTCACGCTCAGGATTGACAAAAATAAGCTCGGAAGGCTTATTTCGTCCGTAACCCTGACAGGAGAAAAAAAGCCTGTCGAATACACCATAGACTTCGACAACACCGCCTCGATGACGTTGACGACCGACAAAGGCGTAAGCGAAAAATATGTTGTTAAATAAGTTGTCGATTTTATGCGATAAAAAAGCCGGGATAATCCCGACTTTTTTACTTTATAGCTGCTATTCTAATATCTGTTCTCGATAAAATACACCTTGTATCCGTTGTACGGTACCTCGATACGCTCGATGGTACCGTCTTTTTTTCTTATAATCTTATATGTTGCCTTGTCCCCGGAATCAAAATTCATACTGAGGGTTTGTTTTTCCCTGTCATAGGAATAGTTACCGCTGTGGGTTCCGTCATCCTCGTCGCCCGGAGACATCCAGAAGTTGAAGGTACCGTCGCCGTTGAGACCAAGCCTGCCGTTGTAGTTGAAGTAATCGACGTTGTAAACCTCGAAGATGTCAACCTTTTTGTTGTTCTTGTCAAAGGCCTCGACGCTTACCCAGTCGCGGTTAACGAGGTCGGTAGCCTCCAGCGAGGTATTCTGCCACACAACATAGGCTATGATCACCGCGGCAATCACCGCCGCAACCGAACACAAGGTTACGATAAGCGGTTTAAGGCTTTTTTTCTTTTTCTTTTTTTCTATGGGCTTACGCTTTTTCTTGCTCATCTTTTTCCTTCTTCATTTCTATAAGCACCTTTCGGCGCAGCATTTTACCGTTAAAAAACAGGTACTCGTCCGGGTCTTTGTTTTCGTCGAGGTCAAGGTTAGAGAAGTCCGGTTCTTCTTCCTCCTGCTGTTCTTTTTTCTTTTTTGAGTCAATCTCTCTTTGCAGCCTGGCGGCCTTTTCGTCGCTGTTCATAATAACGGATTCCATATCCTGATACACATAGAAGTTTATAATATATGAGGCGACGGACGGGGTTATAAGTCCGCCGAAGATTATGGTAATCACAATCAGCGCGGTAAGATTCGGAACCGTCATAAAAATCGTCGCGTATACCAAAAACAACAGCACAAGTCCGAGGGTTACAAAGAGGTTGTTCTTAACCTCACCGAAGGAGATAAGCGCCGAGTTACGGTATATATCCTTTAGTCCCAAATCGAAAGTAACAGTCATCACCGGGATATTGTAGAAAACAAAAAGCATCAGTATCGCTATTATCACCGCGATACCGAACGGAACATAGAATACTCCGTTAGCCTGAGCCATACGCCAATACAGGTTTATCGACGAATAGCAGAAGAAAAACGCGAGATAGAATACTACGCCGTGAACAAGGAAGTATACGAAGTTTTCCTTAACCGCCCTGATAAACGGCTTCACCACGTCTACATCCTCATCGTCTCGGGCGATATTACGCGTTACAATCGTAACTCCCGCAAAAAACGGAAACACGAATATGATAGGCAAAAACGTGATAAAACTGCTGTTCAGTCCTGTAGCCGTGTTGATAAAATAAAACAGCAATACAAAAACCGCCGCCGGCATGGCAAACAACAGGTTAGTCAGCAGAAGCTTGTGAAGATTTCTCAGCAGGCCCGAAAAAAACCGAACCAGCCTAAGCTTTGTACTTTCCAAATAAATCCCTCTTTTATATCAAAACTTGTAGATCCCCGACAGACTAAACCACAGAATCACATCCAGAACCGACGCCACAAGCGCCGCCGCGAGGTAAATTACACTCTTTCTGAAATATATTCTGAGTTCCTTTTTGTAGGAACCGGAGCAGTGCTTAAACAAATATCTCGCCGTAATCCTGTACATTTCGAGCGAAGCCCGAAGCTGATATACCAGCGCGAGACAAAACAGACATATTCCGGGCAAAAGCACGGTTATATAAAACAGCATTCCGCTCAGCCCGTGGGAAATCAGCAGGCATCCGGCGCTTAGTCCGATTCCGTAGCCCTTAAAAAACGCCACAAACGGCAGTATAAAAACTCCGAAAAGACTTATCCCGAGCAAAAACGAGGTCGAAAGAAATATAAAATCTGACCCAAAGCTCGCACAAAACGCGCCAAAGGCTCCGTCACTCAGCCGCTGCGGAAGATTCGTAAGAAACAGCAAATCCAGCTTATTGAGCACTTTACTGTCAATTGAGCCCGAAACCAGCGAGCCCGACAATACTCCCAGCGCGAGCGCCGCCGAAAATACCATTACCGAGCCGTACCGCCGGATTATAAACCTTATATCCGGCAGGCACCGTCTTTTTCTTCTCAGTGTAAATATCATTCCCTGCATATAATCACTCCGATAACTTGTCCTTACATTATATGAGGGAATGTATCAATTTATAACTTATCCGAAGGTGAAAGAGCTGTTAGTCGGACATGTATATTTTATGCCGAACTTGTTGCTCTTGCCGTCGCAGGTATAGTCTTTGAACATAAACATCTCGAGCTCATCCACCCTGCGGTAGAACAAACCCTTGTAACAGGTTGAGCTTGCGTGGTGGTACTTTAAAAACAGCTTCATACTGTCCAGCGAGAGGTTGTTAAGGTTACGCTTTGCGGTATCAGTTGTTCTGAGTACGAGCCTCGACTGCTTTATAAAGCCCTTGGTTTTGTTGTCGGAGAGCTTTACCTCGTACCACGAATTCTTTTTGGACGTAATTGTTACATAGGTTCCGGCTTTGAGCGTTTTCACCGACGCCGAGCCGTCGTCCGCCTCCTTGCGAAGCACAACACCCGACGCGTTTATAAACCCCGTATCGGCGTAGGAGGCTTTTCCGTATGTATCCTTCAACGCTCCGATAAGCTCGTTGTGGTTGGTAATGGCATAAACGCCGAGGTTGTATGAAAAATCCACCAGAGCGTCAAACTGGTTTTGATTGCAGTAAATCTTGTTGTCGCTGAGGATTTTGTTTACTCTTGAGTTGTAACCCGATTCGTTGACTGTCTTTACAAGATAGGCGAAGGCTTCGTCCTTGGTCATACCGTTGTAGAACGAGGAACCGGCATAAACCACATGTCCGTAGCCTACTGTCGGCGAATCAGCTACGATCTTATCGGGAGCTACGCTCGAAACGTAGCCCTCGAAATACGCGATATCCTTCAGCAGAACTGTAGAAGCGCGCTTTTCGTATGTTGTAGGCGCGCTCAGGTCGGACGCCGGGTTGACAAATACAGTCGCGGCGCCGCCGTCGGAGGTGAGCCATGATTTGCCCTTTATCTTCGAATAGGCGTTGATCTTATATGTACCCGCGTCGGACAGCTTTTTGTCGGCTTTCCAGATGATTCTGCCGTTCGACAAGGTGTGCGAGGCCGAGCTCAGCCAATGCGCCGCGCCCGACGGATAGGTTATCTTAAACTTAACAGACGCTCTGCGCGTATCCGTTATAGCGTAGAATGTGATATTCGAATTCTTAGCGGCCGAGTTCTCGGATGTATAGGCAAAGCGTACCGGCTCGGCGTCGTCGATTGTGATTACGCAGTCGGCGGCTCCCTTTGAGGTATAGGCCTGCACAAGAACAATTCCCTTAGCCTTTGTCTGGGTAAAGCCTTTCGATACCGAGGCTAGGTTACTGTCGGAGCAATACCACTTTACTCCGGAGGTTTTCGACTTTACATAGTGGGTCATACCCTCTTTTACCTCGGCTGACCTGTGTGATATATTAACCGCGGAGCCGTTTTTAGCCGTAAGATTCACCTTGGCCGAGAGCGCTCCGCTCGTAACGGTTATTGTTGATTTACCGGCGGCTACGGCGGTAGCTATTCCCCTTTTGTCGACGGTAAACGCCTTTGTGTTCGAGCTCGAAAAGGCGTAGCCGTGAGCGCCGTTGGTCGCTGTAAGCTTTACGTGACAGCCTGTATAGGCGGTAGTCTTGTCGGCGGCGAGCTTGAGCACACGCTGCTTTACGGTGATTACGCATTTCGCGCTGCCGGACTTACTCTTTGCGGTAACGGTAAAGGTACCGGTCTTGTTCTTTGTGTACGCTACTCCGCCTACTACGGTAGCAATGGATGTGTCCGAGCTGTGCCACGTCAGGGGCTTTTTGCAGCTTACGTTAAGCGCTACCCTGGAATCTGTCAGCATAGTGCCCGTGCCGCTCGAAAATTTTACAGTCGCGTTTTTGACCGTAATAACGCTTTTAACTGTTTTTTTGCCGGCCTTCGCGGTAATTGTAATCCTACCCTTTTTCTTCGGGGAGATTACTCCCTTTGAGTTTATCACAGCTATGCTTTTGTCGGAGCTTGTCCACTTAATCTTTTGCTTAGTCGTATTAAAAAGCGTAGAAAACTTTGCCTTGTAACCTGCGTACACAGTACCCTTTGGACTGATAAAAAGCTGACCTTTCGGGAATTTAAGATATTTTTTATGTACATAGCCGGTGTGCCCCTTGTAGCGGACCTTGTACCATAGCTTATTGTACTTTTTTCCGCTGTAGAGCTTTAGCTTTGCGTTTTTCTTGCCGACAGCAACGGCTTTATAGCCTGTTCCTGCCCCCGAACGCACGTAAACCGCCGTCTTGAAATACGCTATGGGTCTGACCACAGACTTTGCAGACGACGGAAATACCGCTATGCCGGCGAGTATCGCAGTTATGATAACAAAAACAGATAATTTTTCAAATACCTTCATATGCTTTTACCCGTGTTTCCTATTCTGTTTTTATTTTATCATAAAAGAATTATAATTTCAAGAAATAATACGTATTATGTCAAAAATGAAACAATTTGCTTCTCACCGAAATAATATATCTCGCGACAAGGATCGTAACGCACCTGTCATAAAACCAGAAAACCAATTCTCCGGCCAAAAGAAAAACCCACGGCAGATACACTCCGAAAATCTCGAATTCCTCGGTCGGAATCATCAGCACCGATGTTGTTACATAGAAAGCGGCGATTACACATACGGTAAAAATCAGGTACTTCAGCAAATACTGAACCGCAACCGATTTTATACGCTCGATACCGCTTTTGGCGATTGGATAAAAGCCGAAAAACGCTATAAAATACACCACGGCTTCCTTATCCCCCGCTAAGAACAGAGATAACAAAGACACTACTCCGTAAGCCGCGAGCGCCCATTTCCATCCAAACTCGATAACTACCGAAACCAGCAGAATCCCCGCAATACAGGGAAAGGCGTAGGTGCCGACCGGAATAACGGAGGTAAAAAGCATAAGCACAAGCGAAAGCGCCGATACAAGTCCGCAGAAGGCTACTCTGAAACTATCCTTTTTCATCAGCAACAGCCCCTGCACAGACAGTCAAGACACATTACTCCGGCACAGATATCGCATACGCCGCATTCGGCGCCCGTACCGCCTGTATTCGTATTATATCCGCCATAGCCGAAGCCCTGCTGACGGGTCATATTGTTGAGCGCCTGACGATACTCCATATTATTGGGCTCCATCTGGCAGGCTCGCTGAAAATGCTGAGCAGCCTGCTGTGCCCATCCGCGGCGAAAATAGCACATTCCGCGCAGGAAATACCACTCCGCGCTGTGTTCGGTCTCGGCGTCGAGTATACGCTCGGCTTCGTCGAGGCGATTCTGCTGAATCAGGCTGCGGACGTTCATATATCTTGAGTTGGGATTGTACGAATTATTGAAGCCGCCGCCTGTGCCGGCGGAGCCGCTCTTTCGGGAGTTCATAATATAGTCGTACGCCTCGTTGACCTCTTTCATCTTCTCCTCGGCCACATCGGCGAGGGGGCTGTCGGTGTAGTTATCGGGATGATATTTTTTCGCGAGATTGCGATAAGCGGATTTTATCTCGCTTTCGCTCGCGTTAGGCGATACGCCAAGTACTTCATACGGATCCTTCATTTTTTACCTCACATTTATCCAGTATTTCGCTTTGTACAGTCGGCAGTCCTTTTAGGATAATGTTGTCGATTATACCCTTAAAGTCCACCAAATCAAGCAGATTATACGCGTCATATGTCATAGCCAGAGCCTGTGATAGGTTGTTTTTCATAACCTCGCGGGGATTTTCGATATTTCTAAACGGGTTGAAGCCGCCGGAGCTCATATCCTTTTCGTAGTCGTCGACAGCGTCAATCAGGTAGATAAACCGTCCCAGCCCGTAACCGGTCTGCGCGAGTATGCGCCGTTGGGTTTCGTCACTTCCCTCAAGCTCCATTACGGAGGACAACAGCGCGGCAGTCGGCTCGCAAGCCATATCAAGACAGCAGTCAGGGTTTTCTTCGGCGCGGAGCTGAGCGCTGAGCATTTCCGAGGCAAGCCTGTCGAGCGTCTCGTACCTCAGTGCGGCCTTTTTGCGCCAGCGCGAGAAAAACGGCTTCAGAAGCTTAAGACACAGGCTGCGAAAAAATCCGCTGTCGTGAACATCGTCAATCAGCTTATAATAAGCGAGTATCACGCTGAGAGCCGCCGCCTTGGAGAGAGAGTCATCGCGGTTTTTGCAGAAGTTACACTTCTTTAGCGGATTAAAGCGACAGCGTTTTTGTTCAAATCCCTCGCAGGAGCGGCCGAGCGACATCAGAAATATCGCGTAAAACGTACAGTCATAGCTGAGGATCAGTCGTGACAAAAACGAATAATCCCTGCCCATCTGACGGCACAGACCGCAGTATACGGATTTATAAGCCTCGTACTCGCGCACGAGCAGCTCGCTTTTTTGAATTCTTATATAGCCGAACACCGCTTTGCTCCTTTGCGTTAATACATATAGTTTACTATAAAACCTCGCAATTAACAAGATATATATTGACCAAAATGTTTACATTCCTTTGTTTTTCCATTATACTATTTAGTGAAAGGACGGTCGCTATGAACGTTTATGATTTTGACAACACAATCTACCGCGGAGATTCCACGGCGGATTTCTACCTTTTTTCCTTAAAAAAGCACAAAAAAATAATCCGGCTCCTACCCTCTCTGTTAAAAGGCACGCTCAGATTCTACCTGTTTAAAAAAGGCACAAAGACCGATATGAAGGAGAATATGTACCGATTTCTGGGTTTTGTCGAATGGGAAAAGGACGTCGAAGAATTCTGGAACTGTCACGAACAAAACATAAAGCCGTTTTATAAAGCGAAGCAAAGGGACGACGATATAATAATCTCTGCCTCGCCGTACTTTTTGCTTAGGCCGATATGCGAAAGACTCGGAATCAGGCACCTTATCGCCTCCGACGTTGACCCCGTTACAGGCAAATACACAGGCATAAACTGCCACGGTGAGGAGAAGGTAAGGCTTTACAAAGAAAAATACAACGGCAAAATCGACAACTTTTATTCCGACAGCCACAGCGACCTGCCGCTGGCAAAGATCAGCGAAAAGGCGTTTTTGGTAAGGGGAGACGAGGTAGAAAGCTGGAAACTTTCTAATTGATAATTGATAATGGATAATGGAAAATGAATGACGGGCAGATAGGTTTATATAATAAACTTATCTGCCCGGAATAATTTTTATATCGCTTCGCGATAGCGAAATACTAATATGGTCGGGAATTATGCTTTCTGACATAAGTTGCTGTCTGCCCGACCGCAATTATCAATTATCCATTTTCAATTATCAATTAGCCGAGCCGCTCGCGTTATGCGAGCGGCTCGTTTCGAATTATTTAATTTTAATCTTTACAGTAACAGTCTTTGAGGTTTTTGCGAAGCCTTTGCCTCCTGCGTCCGTTACTCTGATTTTGATTTTGTAGGTCTTTTTCTTTGTGCCCTTCTTGATTGTAATCTTACCGGTCTTTTTGTTAACCTTAAAGAACTTCTTACCCGAAATCTTCTTGTAAGTAAGCTTACCCTTGGCGTTCTTAATCTTGAGCGCCTTTATGGTGACAGCCTTTTTCTTGAGCTTGCTTGCCTTGACCTTTAAAGTCTTTTTCTTGGCCTTAGCAGTTATCGGGCTTACCTTATTGGCGGATTTTGCCGGAGCCTTAACTGCAGGCTTAACTGTCGGGTTAGTGTTTGTCGGAGTTACGCTCTTGCCTGAATCACTTCCGGAGTTGTTGCCTGAGTTATTGCCGGAGTTACCTCCCGGGGTATTGCCGGAATTGTCACCGGAGTTACCGCCCGGGGTATTGCCGGAATTGTCGCCGGAGCTGCCGCCGGGATTATCAGTTGAATTATCGGCCGGCTTCTGTCCCTTACCTACAACGTGAACCTTAATCGGCGCCTCAACACCAACAACTGACGCTGTAGTTGTATATACGTTGCCGATAGTCCACAGGTCGCCGGGCTTCTGATAGTGACCGTCTACATATGCGTTGAAGTTTCTTCCGTCGATATTTACACTGCCGTCTACGCCCTCGATTGTTCTTCCGTCCTTTAGCTTAACTGTAAATTTGCCGGCTTCAACATTATAGTACGGATAGACTGTTTCTTCGTCTGTTTCTTCATCATAATATTCATCGTTAAACAAATCGGACTCGTCAACATAAGCGTCGTCGAATACAACTGAGGCGATTGGATTCTCGATAACCTTAACGTCGAACTTAGTCTTGAATCCGAGGATTGTCGCGTCAACAGTATAGGTGTTGCCAACCTTCCACTTGTTATCGCCGGACTGGTCTGTTGAAAATTCAACATCATAAATACTGTTATTGTATTCCACATATCCTCTGTCGCCGGTGAGGACTGTTCCGTCAGCGAGGGTTACTGTTACCTTCATTGCGCGTGTACTAACATCATAATATTTATTGTCATAATCGTCATAATCGTAATAATCGTCATCATATCCGTCGATTACGTATACCGTACTGAGAACAGCGCTCTTTACGGGAGTTCCTACGATTGTCGCAACGGCTGTGAAGTCCTTGCCGAGAGCCTTACCCTTGAGAGTCTGTTTATCGCCTAACTTAAGCTGATTGTTGTAGCTCTGAACCAATTCGTCGATATATAAATCATAATAATTGTCGTCGAATTTGACGTACATTGAATCGGCATCAACTGTTTGGGTAGTGCCGTCGGTCATCTTAAGCTTAAGCTTAAAGCTCGGAATATCATAAACAAAGTACTCTTCGGTCTCGATTTCTTCGTCGAGCTCCTCATCATAGATATAATCGCAGTCGTAGTATCCGTCGGCGTTTTCGATAATATCAATTCCGTCGCAGGAAATCGACTCAATCGGATTGGGCTTGACCTCTACATTGAACTCGCCCTCTACGCCGAAGATGATACCCTTAACCTTGTGCACGCCGATATCCCAAGCGGAAACGCTCTGGTCATCAACATAGGCTGGGAAGTAAACTTCGCCGTTATATATAATTCCGCGTTCGCTTAAAACTTTTCCCTGAGAGCTATCGGCATTACTATATTTATTTCCGTTAACGTCTGTCAGCGTAAAATTGGAATTGTAGAAATAGATCATTCCGCCTTCGGGGTGAACCTCGTCGGGAGACGCCTCGTGAATATCAATATCCTTGTATATAACAACGTCCTTGAACTCTACCTTGGCGAACGGAGAAGGCTTAACCGTTACGTTATACTCAGCTGATACATCGCCGAAGCTTGCTGTAGCCTTGTGCACTCCGTCCTTCCAGATATTGTTTATGCTCTGATCGCTTTCAAAATCGAGAGTATAATCTTTGCCGTTTATACTAAACTCTCCGTCCTCGTCAGCTTCAACAACATTGCCGTCAACAAGTGTGAGCTTTGCCTTTGTGTCAATCACGAGGTCTGTTGAATTGTAACCGTAAGTGTCAACTCCGGCGGTTACGGTGATATCCTCAGGCTCAATCTTCCTGACAACATTACCGTCGTATACGTTTACGTTAAACGAAATTTCCTTGCCAAAGATTTTTGCCACTACCTTATGCTGTCCGCCTGTCCATTTTACGGAGCGGTACTTGTTGTCTATCTTTAGCCTGTATGATTTTCCGTTAATCCTGATTTTGTTGTTACTGCCCTTAACAACCGTGCCGTCATCAAGAGTAACCGAGAAATTGGGATACATATAGTAGCACTCGTCGTCCTCGTCCCAGTCAAACTGGTTATAAACAGAAAGATCCTCGATTTTAACATTATCGGCAATATTCGGCTTAACATTTACGTTAAACTCAGCATTTACGCCCATAACCGTACCGGTAGCCTTGTGTGTACCTACGTCCCATGGGTTTTCTTCGGACTGGTCGTCGGTTATGTAAAGCGAATACCAACGGTCATTGTATCTGACATCGCCGTCTTCGTCACTTTCCAGAACCGTACCGTCGTTAAGAGTAACCTTGTACGAAGGAGAATACTCAAAGCTTCCGTCGTAATCGCTTGCGTCCATTCCGGCATAAACCGTAACGTCGCTAATCTCTACGGATTTCACGGGACTCGGCAATACCTTAACCTTAAACGGGGTTTCTATACCCAAAACTCTAAGCTTAGCTTCGTGCTCGCCTACTGTCCATTCGTTATTATAAGACTGGTCATCGGTTGTATAGGAATAAACATTTCTTCCCTTATAAAACAGACCGTAATCATCCTCATCCTCATTGTATTCGTAAGCAAGAGCTGTACCGTCCTCGAGATACACCTTGAAATCACAATCGTAGTTTACGCGTGTCCAATTAACCACTGAATATTCATCTTTGGCTTCGTCGTATATTTCATCATCCGCCAAACTGGTATCAAGGCCCATCACAGCCTCAACGTCCTGAATCTCAACCTTCTTAACCTTGAGTTCTACAACATTAATGTCGATTTCCTGGTTATAGCCGTTAAAGCTGAGGATTGCCTTGTGCGCGCCGACTTCCCAGTGATTATCGTACTGGTCGTCCTTGCATTTTATTGTGTATTTTTTACCGTCATACTTAAACTTGCGGTTGTCAATCGAAATCTCTGTTCCGTCCTTTAGTGTAAGGCTACCATTAATATAACTTGAATAGTAATAGTAACAGAATTCATATGACGTTTCGGTTCCTTCATCATAAAACCATTCATCTTCCGAGTCGATATACTTATAAAGAGTAATCGGCTCAATATTGATGCTGTCAATGTTGTCCGCGGCAAGCTCGTCGGGAGTAGCCGCGCTTGTCTGTGTTTTACCGGTCTCCGCCGCGAAAGCCGCAGGTGCGCCTGTCACGAAAACGCTAAGCAGCATTAAAACCGCCAGCAAAGCGCTTATCGAAGACCTTGTTGTTTTGGATAAAAAGTTCATAAAAACCCACCTTTCAAAAGAATACAGTTTAATTATATACCTTTTGTTAGAAAATTTCAATAGATTATTGTATAAAAGTTATATTTTTTATTGTATATCTTACAAATCACCCGACCAAACAAAGAAAAAGGACAGCCCGAAAACGAGCTGTCCAATATAAACACTGATTAATACAGTTTATTTTTCGAACACGGCGCCTGTTGAGCCGGAGGTTACGAGCTTGGCGTAACGCTTGATATAGCCGGTGAGGTTCTGTTCCGGAGCTTTGTAGTTCTTGCGGCGTTCCTCGATCGTCGCGTCGTCAACGTGGAGCTCGAGCTTTCTGTTTGTGATATCAACAGTAACCTCGTCGCCCTCCTCGATAAGACCGATTAGTCCGCCCGCGGCAGCCTCGGGACTTACGTGACCGATAGAAGCGCCTCGTGTAGCGCCGCTGAAACGTCCGTCCGTGATAAGGGATACGGAGTTGTCGAGTCCCATACCGGCAAGAGCGGAGGTAGGAGCGAGCATTTCTCTCATTCCGGGGCCGCCCTTCGGACCCTCATAGCGGATAACAACAACGTCGCCGGGATTGATCCTGCCGCCGTAGATAGCGTCGCAGGCCTCCTCCTCGGAGTTAAACACGCGAGCCGGGCCGGTGTTCTGCATCATTTCGGGCGATACTGCGCCCTGCTTTACAACCGCGCCGTCGGGAGCTATGTTGCCAAAGAGGATAGCGATACCTCCGTCCTTGCGCAGCGGATTCTCGACAGTATGGATAACCTCGCCGTCGGGAGCCGGAGCGTCCTTGATACGTTCGGCCACGGTACCCTTGACAGTGATTGCGTTTTCGTTGATGATACCGAGCTTTGAGAGCTCCTTCATAACAGCGGGGATACCGCCCATCTCGTTTAAGTCGGTGATGAATATTTTACCCGCGGGATTGAGCTTACAAATCTGCGGAGTAGTCTTGCTGATTTCATCAATAACCTGAATATCCACGGGCACCTCCGCCTCATACGCGATAGCAAGCAGGTGGAGAACCGTGTTACTTGAACATCCGAGAGCCATCTCGCAGCGAAGAGCGTTCTCGAAGCTCTCCTTTGTTATGATGTCTCTGGGTCTTATATCGGCCTTAAGCAGTTCCATAACAGTCTCGCCGGCCTCCTGGGCAAGAGCTCGTCTCGCGCCTGAAACCGCCGGACGTGTACCGTTGCCGGGCAGTCCCATACCGATAGCCTCGGTAAGGCAGTTCATAGAGTTAGCGGTATACATACCCGAGCATGATCCGCAGGTCGGACACGCGTGATCCTCATAAGCGGTGAGCTCCTCGTCGGTGATCTTACCGGCGGCGTGAGCGCCGACATACTCGAACATCTCGGACAATCCGTATCTCTCGCCCTTATACTCACCGGGAAGCATAGGACCTCCGGATACGAATACAGCGGGAAGATTAAGCCTGCACGCCGCTAAAAGCATACCGGGTACAATCTTATCGCAGTTAGGGATAAATACAACGGCGTCGAGCGGATGAGCCGTAAGCATAACCTCGATAGAATCCGCGATCAGCTCGCGCGAGCAGAGGCTGTACTTCATACCCTTGTGGTTCATCGCAAGTCCGTCGCAAACACCGATTGTATTGAACTCAAACGGAACACCGCCCGCGTTGCGGATACCGTCCATAACCTTTTCGGAAATATCGTTAAGGTGCTTGTGACCGGGGATATAGTCGCTCTTGGAGTTTACTACCGCGATAAACGGGCGCTTGATCTCCTCGTCAGTCAGGCCGAGAGCCTTCAGGAGCGAACGCTGAGGCGCTCTGGTAGCGCCGTCCTTCATTAAATCTGATCTCATAAATACACATCCTTCTGGATTATTTTATTACCTGTCCATATTATCACATATGAATGGGAAAATCAAGGTAATTAAGCTTACGCTTACTTATTAAATCTGTCCTCAAGCTTTGTAAGCCTTGCAATCCACAGCATAACGCCGGCGCAGATAGCTCCGAGCAGAAGTCCGCATATAACATCCGTCGGAAAATGAACATAGAGATACAGCCTCGAAAAGGCTATGCATATCATAAGCGCGAGCGCGATATAGCCGAGGTTTCTTTTCTTAGAAAGCAGTACGGTTGTCGCCGCCGCGGCAAGACAGCTGTGTGTTGACGGGAAGCTCGAACCCGAGGGCGCGCTGATGAGCAGAGCAAAGTCCGTCTGCATAAACGGTCTCGGACGTTCTACAACGTGCTTGAGCAGTACGTCTCCCGTAATAAATCCAAGCGCGAGCGCTCCGAGCAGGATAATACCGGCGGCGCGGGTTTTGCGAAAGAACAGCAGTACTACTCCCGCGACAATCCATATTATTCCCGAAGTAGTCAGATAGCTGAGGAATACCGTGAAATAATCGAGAAACGAACAGCGCAGGGTTCCCTGTATCCAGTTAAGGACATTAAAATCGAATGACTGAATAATTCCCATTGTAACATCTCCTTTTTAATGGTTTAAATCCAATTAATTTAATATTATCACAAAACAAAGCAATTATCAATCTGTTTATAAAGTTTGTATTGTTTTTATTTTCTTTTGATAAAATTCAGATATATGTGTTATGCTTAAAGCAAGGAGGATGAAGCTATGACGATTATATCCGTAAAAAAAGCATTGGCTGTAATTATATCCGTATGTGTTGTCGCTGTGACAACAGCAGGATGCATTAATGTCGCTGAAACAAACAACTCGGCACAACCGGCTGATATAAAAACAAAACTGCCCAAGCTCAATATGAGCAAATGGAAATACAACGCCAAAAACGATTTTTATTATCAAATCGGAATAAAATATTGCGAAAAACCCGCCGACGAAGGCTTCGAGAAACTCGCGGTTTTCGTTCCAGGCGCGTATATGGACGCCAAAAAGAACGGCGGAACATACACCTGCAAGCTTAATGACAAGGCCAAAGTAAAGGGCTATACATCTGTTACAGCTCCGATAGTTATGCCGGTCAATACACCGGGATACGCCGCGGACCGTGCAATGACCGAGGACATATTTGACACTCACAAAGATATACCGGAGTTAATTTCCGAATACACCTCTCAGGGCTTTGTATTTGTACATTCGGGTTGCCGCGGAGCTAACAAATGCGCACCGTCGGCAGTAACAGACCTGAAGTCGGCGATACGCTATCTGCGATATAGCGACGACGTAATCGCAGGAGACTCCGGGAGAATCTTTGTTTTCGGAATGAGCGGCGGCGGAGCTCAGGCGGCGATACTCGCGGCGTCCGGTGACAACGAAATGTACGATCCGTACCTCAAAAAAATAGGCGCCGTACAAGGCGCGTCGGATTCAGTGGCGGGATGTATGAGCTGGTGTCCGGTTGTGGATTTTGTCACCGCCAACGCAGAATACGAATGGATGATGGGCGCGACGCGCGAGGGGATTTCCGCGGAGGAAAAGGCGCTGTCCGACGATTTGGCAAAGGCTTACGCCGACTACGTCAACAAAGCGGAATTCACCGACAATGACGGCAACATTCTCACCCTTGCCGAATCCGAGAACGGAATTTATCAATCCGGCAGCTATTACGACTACATAAAGGGAGTAATCGAGCGTTCTCTCAACAACTATCTCTCCGACAATAAGCTAAGCGGCGCCGACTCGCAAAAATATATCAACGAGATGAACTCCGAAAAAAAGTGGATAACCTATGACCAAACCGCAAACTCAGCCTCGATAACAAGCGTAGCGGACTTCTCAAAAGCCTGTAAACGCGCTATGGGTCCATTCCCGGCGTTTGACTCAACCGCGGTAAACAATAGGCTGTTCAGCTATGACGAGAGCAAGTCCTGCCACTTTGACAAAACCCTGGCGCAGACGCTTACAAAACAGAACAGCGATCTCGCCGGACAATACAACTCGGATTTAAAGAAGAAAGACAAATTCGGACTGACTACCGAACAGCGCGTAAATATGTATTCGCCGATTTATTATCTACTTAAAACCGAGGATGGCTACGGAAAATCCAACGTAGCAAAGCACTGGCGTATACGTTCGGGAATCGAGCAGTCGCACACCTCGCTGACAACCGAAACAAACATAGCCCTAGCCCTCGAAGCCTGCGACCAAGTAGAGAGCGTAGACTTTGAGACAGTCTGGGCACAGAATCATACAGAAGCCGAACGCAAAGGAAACAGCGTTCAAAACTTTATCAGTTGGGTAAAATCCTGTGTAAATTAATATGGAATAATAATCCTGCTCTATAGAGAAAAATCTCCCCGAAAGCATCGGCCTTCGGGGAGTAAGTTTTTATTACTTAGTATTAATGATTCCAGGTATAGTCGTTTACGCTGGTAAGGTATTCGTCGTCGTAGATACCCTCGCCGTTGTTGTTGGCGATGAATACGTCGGCTGAGTCAATCTTATCACCGTTATCATAAGCGTTGCAGGTGATTGTCGAACCAAGCGGAAGGTTAACCGATAAGCTCTCGGCCGGAGTGTTGATAACCTTGTCGATACCTGTCTGCTTTTTGTATTCGCCGTTTTCGAAATGGAATCTGTATGCCATAAAGAAGTTGTTTACATCTGTTTCCAGGTGAGTATCCTTGGCGTCACAGTTAACGATGATTGTCTTAGCCTCGTTGTCGATGACGTCGATACCCTTAACGGTGTATCTTTCGGGATTCTGCTTTGCGGCAGCGGCAATCTCCTTGAACTCGTTGTTGTGAACAACCTTCATTGTGTAAACAACTGTACCTGCGAGTCCGTTCTCGTTGCCGTCATAGATGCCGTTTTCCCAGTTTACAGCACACATACGGAAAGGATATTCCTCGCCTACAACTACCTCTTTCATCTCGCCGCCGTAGTAGATTGTACCGTCAGCAAAGGCTACCGCCATCTTGAGCGGAGCGTCGATTCTGATGCTGACCTTTTCGCCGTCTGCGGCAGGAGCGGGATCCTCGTCGGCAGCAGGCTGTGTAGCAGGCTCTGTGGCAGGTTCTGCAGCCGGAGCAGTAGTCTCCTCGGTCTGCGTAGCCGCGCCTGTACCTGAAACAAAGTGGCTGTACTTGCCGTCAATACTTAAAATGATTTTTGCGTCGTCAGCCGAAACTGTAACAACAGCCTGTGAACCGTTTTTGTTAGGAGTTTTGCCAGTGCCTAATCCCTTTAATACCGCAAAATCGCTTACTGCATTTGCGAGTGAAGGGTCAGCTTCCTTAGCCTGGGCGATAATCTCGTCATCGCCGCGTTTGTCATCGGCAGTAACCCAGATAAGAGCGCCTGTAGCCTGCTTAACCCACGCGATAGACGCGTCTGTGATGTCATAGTCATTGTTGTCAGTCATATGATCCGAATAAGAGATTCCGGACACTTCATCAGCGTAAACAACAGGGAATACCGTGAAAGCCATAACGAGCGCGATTACTAATGCTAATACTTTTTTCATAAAAATCCTCTCCAATCCACGGGCAATAAAAAAACAGCCCGTGCAAAATCTTGTTGATTTGCAGCCGGACTGTCATAACATACGTATTAGACTCCTGAGCTTTCCGTCCCTGTGTTTCCACAGGTTTGGCAAACATAATAAATCATAGATAATTTATTTCATTTATATTCTATCCTCTTTTTTTCTCTTTGTCAATGAAAATGTGTAATTTTGTTCACTATTACAAAAACACTTAGCCGAGGACTTTTATTATTGTAAAAAGCCCTTACCATATCTGTTGTATTATGTAGTTTTTATGCTCTGATTGTTGATTTTAGTTCTAAATAGGAATTATAATTATTCGTGCGTTATTATATAATTCTATATCAGAATTATAACATTTTATAAAATGCACAAATTACGCACTATTGTTTTGGGTTGCAATTTTATGTGATTTTTATGTAATTTATGGTTAAATAATATATTTAGTTCGTTTTATAATAGAGCTAACTCTCATTAACCAGCTTTCCCGAGATATGCTCGGGTTTTAGCTTTAACAACAATGTCGCTTTCGCGAACTTTTTTATCTCGTTGTCAATATAGCTTTCGTCCGTTGTAAACTTATAAGACAGCTTTCGGCTTATATCAATTATAGTATCCATATCGTCAACAATTTCGATCTTGCCGAAAACAATAACGCTTTTTATATTAAGCGCCCAGTCGTTTTCTTTTTTATAGCCCTTATCATAAACGCAGAACGAGGCTTTGTTACAAGCCTTAATCGCGTCGAGTTTATGCCCTTTTTTACCGCAGTGAAAATACAGCCGGCCGTCATTTTCATTATAATAATGATTAATCGGAAAACCGTAAGGATATCCCCCGTCGCCGATTACTGACAGCACTCCGCGTTTTTCTTTCTTTAAAAGAACTATACAGTCATCATCCGATATCTTCTGCTTTTTCCTTAACATTTCTCTAAACATACTATCACCAACATAATTATAATATGTGCAGCTGATATTTTCAATAAGAAAGCTCGATAATTTTCACAGACAGAGGACTCTTCTGTGCGGATGTTCCTGTGACGTCCACATCAACACAGGTATTTAAAACATTACGATTTTTACTATACTCTAAAATCCGCTTAATCAGAATTTATTGCTCTGTCCATGGAAGTTTTATATTTGGAAGTTCCAAGTCATTGACGTCCTGAAGATCATATATGATTCCGTTTTCATCCAGCTCTTTGAGGAAAGCGTTTACGATAACGGGGCTTGAAAATGACTGCAAAAAATCAAGGGTGAATCGTCCGTTTACGGCGGATATTTCAATAAGCAGATTGTTACCTAAGGGTGACGTCCACGTACGGAAATCGCGGATATATTGCTCGGCTTCTTTATAGTCCGCTTTTCCTACATAGCTTACCGTTGCTGTGGTGAACTTGCTTGCAAGCGAATTGATATAGGACGCTACCCCTATCCGTTCCGGATCAGTCTCTTTAGTGAGAAGCATACCGTTTATACCCTTGAACGAGGCAATTCCCATTAGCACATTTTCCTCCTGAGTCTGGGCAAAGACCATCCCACGGTATGCGGTACCCTGCTTATCAAGAGTCCAATCGCGCATCTTGTCCTTAAATTCCAGCATAACTCCGCCGACTAAGCTTTGATGCGCAAGCGGCGCGCGTAGCGCCTTTCTCTGATTCACGCACAGAGCGATACGAATTGCGTTCTCTGCCTCCGGAAACAGTTTTGCGATAGCCCTGCTGAGCAACAATGAGACCATCGTTCCGGGACTGCCGTCATTATCAAGATTAAATCTCATAAATTCTTTTTCAGAGATAGCAATACTGTACACGGTATGTCGGCGATCCTCTTCAAGACCCGCCTCGGCGATGAAATTCAGCGCGTCAGACATAAGCTCATTTTGCTTTGGATTCGGAAGGTCTGTTTTGCCGGCCACAGGATCGATCCACTCTTCTGTGGAAATCTCATCTCCGACCAGACGTATACCATCTTCTTTCAACATAACATTGTAACGTTCGGAACAATAGTAATAAAGTAGCGTTCTCACCACTTCATAGGCTCCCGTGCCATCGGTAAGGCCATGGAACACATCCAAAATTATCATGTTGTCCTGCCAACAAAAAGCTATCATATGGTAATTTGCTTCCTCTGAATTAAGTTCTACTCCGTGAAGCGAATTGCTTATAACTACGGGTCGATGGTTTTCGGCATAAACATAACTACCATCCTTTTTCTGCAACTCAACGCAGAAATACGGGTATCTTTTCATTGTCGTATCCACTGCGCGGCGAAGTATCTCCGGATCGATCAGGTCGCGCATCCGGATCCGGATCCGGATTTCAGCAGGGGCTTCTTTAGTTGTTGTATATAGCGTACGCAATTCTGTAAATAGTTTCTGTTCCATTTATTCCTCCAAGTCGAGTAGACCTACACCTCACAATGTAAGCCCCTCACAGAACCGTACGTGCAGTTTTCCCGCATACGGCTCTTCATAATAAAATTCACATCATCAAA